>NZ_RZOT01000109.1:0-12782 GCF_003999085.1 Mesorhizobium sp. M4A.F.Ca.ET.090.04.2.1 | reverse complement strand
CCATGCAGACGGTCTATGGCGCCGCCTCGCTCGCCGCCGAAAGCCACGAGGACCCCGGCGTGCTGCGCCAGCAGGTGACCAGCCCGAACGGCACGACGGCCGCCGCGCTTGGCGTGCTGATGGGCGAGGAGCGGCTGACGAGGCTTTTGACCGAAGCGGTGGAAGCGGCGCGGCTGAGGTCGATAGAGCTGGGGAAGTAAACTCGATCAGCCGTACAGCATCTCGTCCTGCTTGCGGCGCAAGGCGTAGAGCCTGGTCGTCTCGTCAGGCGCGGCGTTGTCCGCGGTCAGCAATTCGCCTTTCCTGACCGGCTTCAGAACTTTGCCGCCCTCAAGCAGGCCGACGGGCACGGCGCGGCTGGCGCGGGCATCTGTGACGGTCATCGTCCAGGAGCGGTAGCAGGTCTCGCCGATGGCGTCGAAGGTCTCGCCCGCTGCCAGATCGCGCTTGGCGACGGCGCAGACCTCGGCCACCGGCCTCGGCAGCGGCACCATGTCGGGCCGGCGATGGAGCACGATGCGGGCGGCGGTCAGCGGCACTTCCAGCGAGGTCAGGTGGTAGGGCCGGAAGAAGCTGTAGTAGGGGCCGTGGCCGACATGGAGATCGTCCATGCGCTCGATGACGCGCGGATGCGTCGCCTCGACGATGACGAAGACGCCGGGCGCCACGCCCTTGCCGATCGTATAGTCGACGACGCCCTTCTTCGACAGGATGCCGCCATCGGCCTTCGGGATCAGCACCTTGGCGAGCTCGTCGCGGTCGGCCTTGGGACCATGCATGCCTGGGACATCCGGCACCAGACCGGTGGCGTTGGCTATGGCGCACATCTCGACCATGGTTTTCGAGCCGTCGACGAACTCGACCAGCATGCGCGGGTTCATGTTGCGGCGCAGCGCCTCCTCGCGGTAGTCGTCGGGCACCGCGTCATGGTTGAGCGGATTGTTCTTGCCCTTGCCGGCCGAGACGATGGTGTAGCCTAGCGCCGAGGCGAACTCGATCAGTTCCATGCAGCTCGACGGCTCGTCGCCGGCGCCGACCGAATAGACGACGCCTAGCCGGTCGGCTTGCTGTTTCAGATAGCAGCCGATGGTGACGTCGGCCTCGACATTCATCATCACCAGATGCTTGCCGTGCTCCATGGCCATCAGGTCGAAGTCGGCGGCGACGCCGGGTTTTCCCGTGGCGTCGATGACGACGTCGATCAGCGGATTGGTGACCAGCATTTCGTTCGAGGTGATGGCGATCCTGCCGCTCTCGATCGCCTGGCTGACCTTCGAAGCGGTGTCGGCCTCAGCCGCCATGGCCTCGTCGCCATAGGCGATGCGGATCGCGTCGCGGGCGGTGTGCGGGCGCCGTGTCGAGATGGCCGCGACCGAAATGCCGGGCATCAGCATGCCCTGCGTCACCAGATCGGTGCCCATCTCGCCGGAGCCGATAACGCCGATGCGCACCGGACGGCCTTCGGCGGCCCGTCTGGCGAGATCGCGGGCAAGCCCGGTCAGGGCGACATTGGTCATGCGGAAACGTCCATGCTTTTTTATTTGAAGCGGCAATAGCAGGCAACCGCCCTCCATTGCCAATGAAACCGGCAAAACGGCGGCAATTTCTCTGGGATTTGGAGCAATTAAAGGAAAAGCGCGCAGCGGTTTTCCTTCGGCGCCTTTGACTCTCCAGCCAAGGCAGGAACGAGCGCAGAAACACATAGTTTGAACGCAACCGCACACGCCATACCCATGCGCTCCGCCGCTGCGCGCCGAAGCTGTATCCTTCACCCCCGAACCCGCATGGCGCGTTGTCGCACCGGGGGACACGGCATCATGATGGCTGGCCCAATGGCAAGCCTTTGCACCGGAGGCCGGCTTCGCTGCGAGAAGTATTCAGGCCGCGATTCTGCCGGCGGTTGAACCCTTGCTGCCCACGGTCATATTTTGCTGGAGGCACATTGCCTTGCCGGTGCTGGAAGACCGGCCGACGCCAGCGCGTGATTCTATGTGCGCCGCGTTTTGTACTTCGTTTGCGCGAAGGGTACTTTTGCTCCTTTCACGCCAATTGGCGTTCCTTTCACACCAAATGGCGGGTCAGCGGCCCGTCCTTTCTGTGCCATTTTTGCTACATCCGGCGAAACTAATGGCCGGATTCTCGTTTTTGGCGGGCCCCCAAATGAATAAGCGCTCACACGTTGCGAAATTTTGATAGATAATCGTGGGAGAGCTCCGGTGGCAGGCTTGGGCACTGAGCGCCTAAAAAAACAACACGGGCGCGGGGATACAAAGTCACGGGGTAGAAATGAACAGGACGGGTAATGTCACCGTTGGCTGGCGCATTGCGCTCGCCATGACAGTTTCGATGCTGGCTTGTGGGACTGCTAGCGCACTCACGCTCAAGGAAGCCATAGCGGTCGCGGTCGAATCCAATCCGGAGATCGGCCAGGCGATCCAGAACCGCGAGGCGATCGAATTCGAGCTGCGCCAGGCGAAGGGTCTCTACCTTCCGAGCGTCGATCTGGAAGCATCGGCCGGCGCCCGCCGTCTCGACAATCCATCCCGGCGCGCGCTTTCCATAGAGGATGACGCGCTCTATCCGGCCGAAACCGATCTGACGGTCTCGCAGACGCTCTATGACAGCGGCGCAAGGCGCGCCGAATTGAACCGTCAGGCCTCACGGGTCGACGGCGCGTCGTTCCGGGTGCTGGAGCGGTCCGAATTCATCGGGCTGTCCGTCGTCCAGGACTATCTGGAATACATGCTGCAGGCTCAGATCGTCTCGGAGGCGAAGAAGAACCTCGGCTTCCATCAGTCCATTCTCGGCGACATCCAGCAAGGCATCGCCGGCGGCGCGCTGAACGAGGCCGACCGCCAGCAGGCCGAGGAGCGGCTGTTCGCCGCCAAGGCGCGCATGCAGGAAGCCACCGAGGAACTTGAAGCCGCCAAGATACGGTTCTTCAAGACCGTTGGAAAACCGCTGACCAATGCTTCGCGGCCGGGCGATGTCTCCGCTGCCCTGCCGCGCTCGCTTGACGAGGCGATCGGGCTGGCGCGGCAGAACAATCCGCGCGTGCACATGGCCAACAGCGACATCGACGCCGCCGCATCCCTGGTCGACGCCGCACGGGCGAAATTCGGACCGTCGATCATCGCCGAGGGCGTTGCCCGCGCCGGCACCGACATCGACGGCAATGACGGTGATACCAGCGACCTGCAGGCGCGGGTGGTGCTGCGCTGGAACCTCTATCGGGGCGGCATCGACAAGGCCAACGAGCAGGAACAGATCCGTCGCACCAGCGAACAGCGCCTTGCGCTGCATCAGGTTCTGCGCGAGATCGAGGAAGCGGTCCGCACCTCCTGGGACCGTCGCTTCCGGCAAGCCGACCTGGCAAAGACACTGAAGCAACAGGCCGCCGCCAATGAAAGGCTGGTCGGGTCCTATCGCGAGCAGTTCAAGGTCGGCCAGAGATCGCTGCTCGACGTGCTCGACGCGCAGAACACGCGCTTCAACACGGCGACGCTGGCCGATACCGCGTCCTACGCCTCGCTTTTCGCCCAGTACCGCCTGCTGGCGGCGACGGGAGAGCTGCTGAAGACGATGAACATCGCGCCGGCGAAGCAGTCGACGGCCTATGCGCGAACCGAGTTCGGCGTGCCGGAAACCGCCGATACCGAAACCTATGCGCGGACCCCGTCGGAGCAGAAGAACGATCTGCCGTTCGACATCCTCGCGCCAGTCAGGAAGAAGCAGCCGATGTAAGTCGATCGCTGGTCCTTCGGGGCGGGTCGTGAATCAGCAGCCACATATCCTGTCGCCCAAAGAGGCGTTCAAGGCCTGTTTTTCGGCCGTTGCGGCGTATCTCGGCAGGCCGAGCGCGGAGACCGTGCTGTTTGCCGGGGTCCCGATCGGGGAGTCGCGCATCGAGATCGCCGATATCAGGCACCTGGCCGAGCGCATCGGCCTGGAGGTCAGCGAATTCAACCATCGTGATTTCCTGCGCGGACGCGTCGACCTTCCGGCCATCGTTTTCCGCGTCAGCCAGTTGCCCGTCGCGCTGCTGGCGGAAATCGACAGCGGCGACTACCTCACCGCCCCTCAGGAAAACGGCCGCACTACGATCAGCAAGTCCGAGCTGGCCGAAAGCTATATCAGCGGCGGCGCGTCCTTCTCGATCACCTACGCCAACACCACCGAGGCGATGAAGGTCGGCTCGGCGCCGAAGATCGAGCGCCGGCACTGGCTAACCGGAACGATGGGTGCGTTCTGGCGCACCTATTCGAAGGTCGTGCTGTCGGCGATCTTCATCAACATGCTGGCCATCGCATCGCCGATCTTCACCATGAACGTCTACGACAGGATCCTGCCGAACAAGGCGATCGCGACGCTCTGGGTGCTGGCGCTGGGCATCGGCGCAGTCATCCTGTTCGACCTGCTTTTGAAGACGGCACGCGCCTCGCTCATCGACTATGCCGGGCGCAGGGCGGATCTTAGAATATCCTATCTCCTGTTCGAGAAGGTGCTGAACTCTTCGCTATCGACGCGGCCCGGTTCAACCGGCGAATACGCAAGCCGCGTCACCCAATATGAATTTGTGCGGGAGTTCTTCACCTCCAACACGATCAGCGTCTTCATCGACACCGTCTTCGTCTTCGTCTTCCTGCTGGTCATCTACGCAATCGGCGGCTGGCTGGTGGTCATCCCGGCGCTTGCCTTCGTGATCTCCATCATCGTCGGACTGGTGACGCAGCGCCGCATCGGCAAGCGCGTGGCGGCCTCGATGAACGAGGCCTCGCAGCGCCAGGCGCTGCTGGTCGAATCCATCTCGACGCTGGAAACGATCAAGTCGCTGCGCGCCGAGGCGTACCTGCTGCGCAAATGGGGCGAGCATTCCAAGAACGCTGCCAACACGTCGGAAAAGATCAAGCAGCTTTCGGCCGCCGCCGGCAACATCACCGGATCCATCCAGCAGCTGGTGACCGTCGCCCTGGTCGTGGCCGGCGCCTATGCCTTCTCGGAAGGGTATGTCTCCACCGGGGCAATCATCGGCACGGTCATGCTGGCAAGCCGGGCCGTGGCGCCGCTTGGCCAGATCGCCATCACGCTCTCCCGGTTCCGCCAGGCCATGCTGTCGCTGAGGATCGTCAACTCGATCATGTCGCAGCCGGAGGACAGGCCGGACACGGTGGGTTTCGTCAATCGCCCGATCCGCAACGGCGCGATGGCCTTCAAGAATGTCGGCTTCGTCTATCCCGGCTCCGAAACCGAGGTACTGAGCGGGCTGAATTTCTCGGTCAAGCCTGGCGAGCGTGTCGGCATTATCGGCCGCATTGGATCGGGCAAGACCACGATGGGACGCCTGATCGGCAGGCTTTTCCTGCCGAGCTCGGGGGAGCTGCTGGTCGACGGCATCGATATCCGCCAATACCACCCCTCGGAGGTGCGCGCCGCGGTCGGCATCGTCGCCCAGGCCGGCGACCTGTTTTCGGGCACCATCAAGGAGAACCTTTTGATGGCGGCGCCGGAGGCGAGCGACGAGGCCATCATCGAGGCCGCGAAGGCCGCCGGTGTCGATGAATTCGTCTCCCGTCATCCTCGCGGCTACGACATGAATGTCGGCGAGCGCGGCACCAACCTGTCGGGTGGCCAGAGGCAAGCGGTGGCGATCGCGCGCCTGCTTTTGACCAGACCGAAGATCGTCTTTCTCGACGAGCCGTCGGGGTCGATGGACCTTGCCTCGGAACGGCAGCTGATCAAGCAGCTGAAGGTGGCTTTCGAGCGAAACACGACGCTGATCGTCTCGACCCATCGCTTCAGCATGCTGGAGCTGGCCGACCGCCTCATCGTCATCGATCAGGGCAAGATCGTCGCCGACGGGCCGAAGGAACAAGTCATCCAGGCGCTGCAGAAGTCGAGCGCCTGACTGGGACAGGGTAGATGCTTGCAAGGGAAGATCGTCCGCCGCTTTTCGCGTCGGCCTCGATATACATCATAGCGGCGCTGTTCGTCGCTTTCGTCGGCTGGGCAGCCTTCGCCGAAGTCGACGAGATCGCGCGCGGCGACGGCAAGGTCATACCTGCCTCGAAGACCCAGATCATCCAGGCCAGCGAGGCCGGCGTTGTCCAGGAGATCGCCGTCAAGATCGGCCAGGTCGTCAAGAAGAACGACCTGATCATCCGCCTCGACAATACGGGCAACAGCTCCAGCCTCGGCGAGCAGCAGGCCAAGGCGCGCGCTTTGCAGACGCGCATCGCAAGGCTCAAATACGAGCAAAGCGGCAACATTGCCGGCCCCTTTCCATGCCCGGCCGACATCCAGTCGGTCGCCCCGGAAATCTGCGACAATGAGCAGAGGCTGCTCGTTGCGCGGCGTGGAAACTTCGAGAACAAGCTGTCGGTGCTCAAGTCGCGCCTCGACCAGCGCGAGAAGGAACTGGACGAGGCAACCGCCAATTTCGACCGCCTGTCGAAGAACCTGATCGTCAGCGACCAGGAGGCCAAGCTGGTCGAAGCGATGGTCAAGAAGGGGCTGATGGCCAGGACCGAGCAGCTTCGCGTCGAGCGCGAGCAGACCGAGCTGAACGGCCAGCTCAATCTCGCCGGCGAGACCATAAAGAAGGCCAAGGCGGCGATCACCGAGGCGCAGCTGCAGGTGGATGAGCTCGGCCTGCAGCTGCAGCAGGAGGCCCTGGACGAGCTCACCCAGGCGCTGGCCGAGCTTTCGGTCGTGGAGGAGACCATCCGCGGTGCCACCGACAAGGTGGCGCGCACCGATATCCGCTCGCCGGTGGACGGCATCGTCAACACGCTGGACCTGAACACGCTGGGTGCCTTCGTGCAGCCTGGCGCGGTGGTCGCCGGCATCGTCCCGACCTCGGAAACCCTGCTGGTCGAAGCGCGGGTCTCGCCGCGCGACGTCGCCTTCATCCGGCCGGACCAGGAAGCGCTGATCAAGGTCACGGCCTACGACTTCTCGATCTTCGGCGGCATCGAGGGAAAGGTCTCGAACATCACCGCCGACAGCCTGGTCGATCAGAAGACCGGCGAACCGTACTACCAGGTGCGTGTCGCCACGGAAAAGTCGACACTGGCAAGGGACGGCAAAACCTATTCCATCATTCCAGGCATGATCTGCTCGGTCGACATCAAGACCGGACGAAAGACAATCCTGACCTATCTCTTGAAGCCGATCAACAAGGCACGCGAGGAGGCGATGAGTGAGCGATAGCATCACACCTGCCATCCCCCAGGGCGAGCGGCTGCTCCTGCCGCTGACCGCCGAGGATTTCGGACCGGAATTCCGCGTCGTCGCACGTGGCGGCGTGCGCCGCGGCATCCGCCTCGAGCGCGCCTTCTGGGTGACGCTCAAACAGATGGCCGAAAGCCGCAAGTGCACGATCGGCATGCTGGTCGACGAGATTGCCGAAAGCCACGCCGAACAGGGGAACCTGACCTCGGCGATCAGGGTCGCCTGCATGCGCGGACTGGCGCAGGAGAACCTTGCACTGCGCAAGCTTGCCTCGATCAGGACGATCACCGCGATACTTGTCGCCTGCCCTTCGCCGGCCTTCGCGCTGTCGTCGTCGAAGAAGATCCTTACTTTCAACGCGCCGTTCCAGCAGCTGGTCAAGCGCCAGTTGCCGGCGAGCCCGAATGACGATGCGCGGCACGACCTGAAGCTGGCGCTCGACCTCAACGTGGCCGATATCTTCGCCCGGCTCGAGGCCAATGGCGAAACGCCCGTGAATACCGGTTTCGTCATAGGCGTCGGCGAGCGCCGCTACCGTGGCCAGCTCAACGTGGCGCGCGCGCCGGTGGCCGAGCCGGAATTGCTGATGGCTTTCGTCTTCAGCGGCTGACCCCGGAGGGGCCGGGAAGGTGTTCAGCGCGGGCCCATGCGGGTCGGCGCCACAATCGCGGAGACCATGTCCGGCTCCAGGCCCTCGCCGGGGGCAACCGCGGCAACGCCGCCCTTGATGTCGGCCATCTCGGCGCCGCCGGTCTTGGAGCCATGGATCCAGGCCCGGTCCATGCTGAAGGAATAGAGCGGAACGTAGTCGGGCAGATCGCTGTCACGCCTGACGGCATTGCCGAGACTGTCAAGGATGAAGGCACCGCTGGCGGTACTCACCGACAGCACGGCGTGGAAGAATTTCCGTTTGCGGTCCTGAAGAACGACGAGCGACATGCTCTGCGCCGGAACGCCGGCCTGCAGCAGCGCCGTCATCTTGAGAATGGCGAAATCCTCGCAGTCGCCGGCTCGGCGCTCGAGGATTTCCGAAGGCTTCGCCCAATAGTCCAGCTTGCCATAGACGGCGCTGTCCTTCCGGTAGGCGATCAGGCGGTTGATGCTCGTGTTGATGAAAGCCAGCCTGTCGCTGAACCCCTTGCCCTTGGCGGCGTCGACGATCGCGACGAAGGAGGTGTTCTTGCGTTCGCATGCGCTGCCGGCCGAGCAGTCGACGATCGCCCGGTAGACGGGCGCCCAGCGCGCCGCAACCGGGAAGTTGCGCATCGACAGCGCGACCGAGCCGAACACGCCCGGAATGATCGCGGCCGTCTGGATAGGGTCAATGCCGGCGCCACCCTGCGCCGCTGACGCGGCCTCCGCACGCTCGACCTCGCCGAAGCCATAGGCACCGGAGACCATGCCGATCCTGTATGACGCCGCAGGCTGCCAGGGCTGATATCTGGCCAGCGAAACACCGCCCAGGCTGAGGGGTGCCCGGACCACTTTCGCAAGCGTTCCCGTGAATGCCGAATCACCCGGCGCTGCGCTCGCCGATGACGGTTGCGGCATCCCGCAGAGGCCGATCGCCAGCACGAGAACCTCGAGTCCGGCTTTCCCCAGCAGAGCTTTTTGTGTTTTCATGACGCCCACCTTTGACTGTGGACGCTATCAATCCTGTCTCAAATTATTGGAAATGAAGGTGGATAAGTTTGCAGCAATTCATTTCATCTACTTTATCTAAAATTTTATTCTTATTTATACTTATATTTGCCAAACCCGGCCCGCCGACCCTCACCAAAACGGGTCCGGAAAAGCACTAGTATACCGGGTTATATGGCGAAGGTTTACCATGCGTAAAAAATAGCAAAGTTACTATATCATAATATATGAAACAGATTGAGCGACTGTTGCAAAGACAAGGCCGTCCCTGTCTCTTCCCGGGAAATACCGGAGGGGTTTCCAGCCATGACGACCAACATCGATTCGGACAACGTTTCAGCTTCCTTTGACGAGCGCGCGGTTTCCACTGAACACGCCGGCCTGACACCGGCGCAGGAAATCCAGGTCGCGCAGGCCGCCTCGACAGGGCAAGCCGCGCCGGCGGATCCGGTACCGGTCGATGTCGGCAGCGGCGCACCCGTTCAGCCCGAAGCACCGGCAGCTGCCGCGAACCCGCCGGCAAATGGAGCGCCGGCGGCTGCGGCAAACGCACCGGCGGGCGCGGCGCATGATTATGTGGCCGACGCCAGCAATGTCGTCAGGCTTCCGGCCAATGTCTCGATCGACAACATCAAGGTCGACGGCCACAACCTCGTGCTCGTGCAGCCCGACGGATCTGAGATCGTCATCAAGGACGGCGCGCTCAATGTGCCCACCTTCATCCTCGGCGAAGTCGAGGTGCCGCGCGTTGCCCTGATCGCGGCGCTGGAAGCAAGCCATGTCGACGTTGCCTTCGGCGCCGACGGCTCGATCTCTGCCGGACCCGGAAACGGCTCGCCGAATAGCGCGGGCGGAAACTTCTCCGTCCCTCCCGGCGGCATCGGCGACGGCTTCGACCTGTCGGCCCTGCTGCCGCCGACGGCCCTGCAGTTCGGCCAGCTCGACCGGCGCGAACTCTTCCCATCCATTGTCGACAGGAAGGTTTCGGTGGTGGCGGTGTCGCTGCTTACGCCGGACGAGGCGGCCAGCGAAACCGGCCTCGACGGCGGCCCGTCACAGTCGCCGGGCAGCGACGCGCCAAGCAATTCGGAGACGTCGAGCACCGGAACGATCACCATCGACGCGCCGGACGGGATCGGCTCGATCGTCATCAACGGCGTCACCGTCACGGGCGTCGGGCAGCAGATCCAGGGCCAGTTCGGCTACATCACGATCGTCTCCTTCAATCCGGTCACCGGCGCTATTGAATACAATTACACGGTGACCGAGTCGGTCACCCATCCCGATCACACCAACGGTTACGACCCCAACGATACGGTTCCGGACAATTTCAGCATCACCGTCACGGATTCCGACGGCGATACCGCCAGCACCACCTTTGCGGTCGCCATCATCGATGACGTACCGACGGCGGTTGCCGACACCGATGCGGTGGCAGCGGGTTCGTTCGCGCCGGTCGCCGGCAATGTCATGGACGGCAGCGGATCGGACGGCAACGCGGCGGGCGCCGACACCAAGGGCGCCGACGACGCGACGGTGGTCGGCGTCGCCGCCGGCAACACCAATACCGATGTCGACAATGCCGCCACGCTCAATACGCCCATCCAGGGCGAATATGGCAAGCTGACGCTTCACGCGGACGGCTCCTACACCTATGTGCGCGACGCCGGCACGCCCGGCGGCGTCAACGACGTCTTCACCTACACGATCAAGGACGGCGACGGCGACACCTCGCACACCACGCTGACGATCTCGATCGGCAACTCGACGCCGGAAATCAGCGACCTGACGCCGGAGGCCAATGGCGGCGACGTCATCGTGAATGAAAACGACCTCCTGGCCAGCCGCGGGCCCGACGAGTCGGCCGGTTCCGACACTTCGAAGGAAAGCACGACCCAGGGCGGCACCTTCACCATCAACTCGCCTGACGGCATCGCCTCGCTGGCGATCGACGGCCACACCTTCATCACCAATGGCACATTCACCGGCGGTTCGTTCACGACCGCGCTCGGCAACACGCTGACGGTGACCGGCTATGACGCCGGCACCGGCGTGGTCAGCTACACCTACACGCTTAACGACAACGAGGCGCATGCCACCGCCCAGGACACCAACAGCCTGTTCGAGAACTTCACCGTCACGCTGACCGACGAGGACGGGCAGAGCGCCAACGGCACGCTCTCCGTCAACATCGTCGACGACGTGCCGGCGGCGAGCGCGGAAGCCTCGCAGGACGTCGCTGAAGGCGCGACGGTCACCGGCACACTGGACTTCGTCGCCGGCGCCGACGGCGCGACGGTGACGCATATCGACGGCACGCTGCTGGTCTTCGGCCAGGACGGCTACTCGCAAGCGATCGACATCGGCGACGGCTCCATCAAGGTCAAGGCCGAGGGCAGCTATTCCTTCACCGCCGACAATCCGGTGATCGGCACGGGCGCGGCCTCGGCAACCTACACGGTGACCGACAGCGACGGCGATACGGCAACGGCCGGCATCAGCTTTGCCGTCACCGACGCCAACCATCCGACGACCGGCACGGCCGCGGCCTCGGTCGACGATGACGGGTTGGCCGATGGCAATGCGGCGAGCACGACTGGCGACATTGCGGTGCCGAACACCGATGGCGACAACAACGAAGCGACCTTCTCGGGCACGCTCGGCGGCAGCGTCGGCGGCGACGGCGCCGGCGCCAACGGCTTCTCCTTCGCGGCGCTCAACGGCACGACCGGCACGGTCGGCCAGGAGAACGTTGCCTACAGCTGGGATGCCGGCACCCACACGCTGACGGCGACCACCACCAGCGGCGACCGCATCGGCACGGCGCTGTTCACCGTGCATGTGACGGACCCGGCGACCGGCGCCTATACTGTGGCTCTGCTCGACAACGTGCTGCAGGCGCAGGGCCCGAACGACGAGAACAATGCGAGCGTCGATCTCGGCTATGTCATCACCGATGCCGACGGCTCGACGGCGCCTGGCACGCTGACCATCACCTTCAACGACGACGCACCGACGGCTTCGGCCGAGGGCTCGCAGAACGTTGCCGAAGGCGCGACGCTGACCGGCACGCTGGACTTCGTCGCCGGTGCCGACGGCGCCACGGTGACCCATATCGACGGCACGCTGCTGGTTTTCGGCCAGGACGGCTACTCGCAGGCGATCGACATCGGCGACGGCTCCATCAAGGTCAAGGCCGATGGCAGCTATTCCTTCACCGCCGACAGCCCGGTCAACGGCACGGGCGCGGCTTCGGCGACCTTTACGGTGACCGACGGCGACGGCGATACGGCAACGGCCGGCATCAGCTTTGCCGTCACCGACGCCAACACGCCGACGAGCGGCACGGCCGCGGCCTCGGTCGACGATGACGGGCTTGCCGGCGGCAATGCGGCGAGCACAACGGGCGACATTGCGGTTCCGAACACCGATGGCGACAACAACGAAGCGACCTTCTCGGGCACGCTCGGCGGCAGCCTTGGCGGCGACGGCGCCGGCGCCAACGGCTTCTCGTTCGCGACGCTCAACGGCACGACCGGCACGGTCGGCCAGGAGAACGTCGCCTACAGCTGGGATGCTGGCACCCACACGCTGACGGCGACCACCACCAGCGGCGACCGCATCGGCACGGCGCTGTTCACGGTGCATGTGACGAACCCGGCGACCGGCGCCTATACGGTGACGCTGCTTGACAACGTCATGCATACGGGCGGCCCGAACAACGAAAACAACGCGACCGTCGATCTCGGCTATGTCATCACCGACGCCGACGGCTCGACGGCGCCTGGCACGCTCACCATCACCTTCAACGACGATGCTCCGTCGCTGACGGTCGGCACGGTCAACGAGAGCGCCATCACGCTGGTGACGCAGGACGCCCAGACGATCGGGCCGGCCTCCGACACGGCGAG
>NZ_RZOT01000108.1:0-12801 GCF_003999085.1 Mesorhizobium sp. M4A.F.Ca.ET.090.04.2.1 | reverse complement strand
CTCCTGTCGCAAAGGCTTGAACCGACCCTTTCCCTGTCGATCCTGACGATGATCCTTTCTGTGACCGTCGGGGTCTCTTTCGGCATCCTTGCCGCGTGGTGGACTGGCGGTTTCGTAGACCGCTTCCTAACGGCCTTTTCAGCATTTGGTTATTCCGTCCCGGTTTTTGTCATCGGATATTTCATCATATACTTCTGCGCTATCAGGACACACTGGCTTCCGGTCCAGGGATATGTGCCGCTGTATGGTGGCCTCGGACCATGGTTCGCGCACTTGATCCTGCCTACAGTGGCCTTAGGTCTTGGCTACATTGCATTCATCGCCCGGGTTACGCGGGCAAGCATGCTCGAGGTTCTGTCGGAAGACTATATGCGAACGGCCGCCGCCAAGGGCGCTTCCTCCTATGCCATGCTTGTTCACCATGCCTTGAAGAATGCCGGCGTCCCAATCCTGACAGTCATCGGCATAAGCTTCGCCTATCTGATCGGCGGAGTCGTCCTAACGGAAACGGTGTTCAACATACCCGGTGTCGGTCGTTTGGTGGTCGACGCGATCAACAACCGCGACTACCCGATCATTCAGAGTGTGCTCATCCTGACTTCGGGTTTGTACGTTCTTATCAACCTCACAGTCGATCTGGCGTACACCGTGATCGATCCCCGTATCCGGTACTAATATGACGAGTTTATCCGCATCAGTTGAGCACCTCCCTGCAGGCCGCCTGCGAACATCTGATCTTCCCCGTCTGGCAAGGCGTCACCCGCTGGTCATTGCAGGCGGCTGCCTGTTGGCACTGCTTGCCATACTTTCGATCTCTGCTCCACTTTACGCTGGCGATCCGTTGAACATGGATCCATTCAAGCGCCTCCACTCGCCTTCCGCCGAAATGTGGTTTGGAAGCGACAATCTGGGCCGGGATGTGTTTGCGCGAACGATCTTCGGTGCCCGCGTCTCCCTCCTGGTGGGGCTCCTGTCGGCAGCGATCGCGGCCGTGGTCGGGCTCCTGATCGGTGTTATCGCAGGTTACAGCCGCAGCTTCGACAATATCGTCATGCGGGTCATGGATGGCCTGATGTCGATACCGACGATTCTCCTGGCCATTGCGCTGATTTCCCTAACAGGGCCGGGGATCGGCATCCTGATTGTCGCGATCGCGATCCCCGAGACGCCAGCCGTCGCGCGGCTGGTTCGTTCCGTGGTCCTGGGCGTTCGCGAGCGTGCCTATGTGGAGGCCGCGCTCTGCGGCGGTGCGCGGCTGCCGAAAGTGCTGTGGCGACACATCCTCCCAAGTACCATTCCGGCGCTGATGGTTCAGGGCGCTACTGTCTGCGCCAGCGCTATTCTAACTGAGGCGGGGCTGAGCTTCCTCGGCGTTGGCGTGCCGCCCGAGATTCCGAGTTGGGGAAACATGATTGCCAGTTCGCGGCTGTATCTTGCCATCGCGCCAATGACGATCTTCGCCCCCGGTATCTTCCTTGCCGTCACCGTACTTGCCGTCAATCTGCTCGGGGATGGCCTGCGCGATCTGTTTGATCCCCGCGCCAAGCAGAGACGCTGACATGCAGATGCATCAAACCGCAGGGAACGACTTGCTTCTCGATGTGCGAAACCTTGAAACGCATTTCTTTGGCGAAGACAGCGTCACCCGCGCCTTGGGTGGCATCAGCTTCCAGGTCAAAAAAGGCGAGACGCTCGGCGTTGTTGGCGAATCTGGATGCGGGAAGAGCGTCACCGCCCTGTCGATCCTTCGTCTGCTGCCGAAGCTGACCGCAAGGACCCTCGGCGGCGAGGTCCGCTTCCACGGACGAGACCTGCTTGAGCTGTCCGATCGGGAGATGCGAAAGATCCGCGGCGACCAGATCGCCATGATCTTTCAAGAGCCGATGACCAGCCTGAACCCGGTCTATACGGTCGGCCACCAGATAGCAGAGGCGGTGCAGATCCACACAAACGCGTCCCGATCGGTGGCTATAGCAAAGGCCGAAGAGATGCTCCGTATCGTCCGCATCGCGGACCCTGAGCGTCGCGTCAACAGCTACCCCCATGAAATGTCTGGGGGCATGCGCCAGCGCGCCATGATCGCCATGGCTCTCGCCTGTTCGCCCGAACTGTTGATTGCCGACGAGCCGACGACGGCCCTGGACGTCACCATCCAGGCGCAGATTCTAAGGCTCATCGTCGATCTGAAACAGCGCACGGGAACGGCCGTGATGTTCATCACGCATGATCTGGGCGTTGTAGCCGAGACATGCCAACGCGTCATTGTCATGTACGCCGGCCGAATCGTGGAACAAGCCAGCGTGACAGATCTGTTTGCGCGACCGGCGCATCCCTACACTCAGGGGCTCATGCGATCGGTGCCTGACCGGCGGCGCGGCCGACAGCGCCGCCTTCCGGAAATTCCCGGCATTGTCCCAAGCTTGCGCGAGCCCATTGTGGGCTGCAGCTTTGCTCCTCGCTGCCCGTTCGTTATCGACATTTGCCACGACAAGACGCCCGACCTGCTTGGTGTCGGGTCGAGCCACGCCGCAGCCTGCTGGCGCGCCGAAGAGGTGATGGGCGCATGAACGGTCCTCTGCTAAAAGTCGAGAAGTTGACAAAGCACTATCCGCTTGGCTCGGGCCTCTTCAAGAAAACCATTCCGGTGATCCGGGCGGTAGAGGATGTGTCCTTTACAGTCGATGCGGGCGAGACGCTATGCATCGTCGGCGAATCCGGCTGTGGCAAATCTACCATCGCGCGGCTCTTGATGCGGCTTGTCGAGCCGACGGGCGGGCGAGTGCTAATTGATGGAATCGACATTGCTGGCCTCAAGAAAGACGCGCTTCGCGCTTGGCGTCGTCGCATGCAGATGGTCTTTCAGGATCCTTATTCGTCGCTGAACCCGCGGCTGACTGCCGGACAGATCATCACCGAACCCGTCGAGAACTTCGAGCGCCTCGGTCGAAAGCAGAGGCAGACGCTTGCCGCGGAGCTTCTGCGAAAGGTCGGAATGTCGCCCGAGATGATGCACAGGGTCCCGTCCGAATTGTCAGGCGGTCAGCGCCAGCGGCTCGGCATCGCACGCGCCCTGTCGGTCAACCCCTCTCTCATCATCGCCGACGAGGCGGTCTCCGCCCTTGACGTCTCCGTGCAAGCACAGATCCTGAACCTGCTTGCGGATCTGCAGCAGCAGATGGGCATCGCCTTCGTTTTTATCTCGCATGATCTTGGCGTCGTTGAGCATATCGCGCATCGCGTTGCCGTCATGTATCTAGGACGGATCGTGGAGCTTGCGCCGCGCGAAGCGCTCTTCACCAACCCGGTCCACCCCTACACCGAGGCGCTGATCGCGGCCGCGCCGGTCCCGGATCCGACCCGCGTTCGGCTGCAGGCGCCAGTTGAGGGCGAGGTGCCAAGCCCCATCAAGCCGCCGAGCGGGTGCGCGTTCCACCCGCGCTGCCCGCTCGCCACTGAGCGCTGCCGCGTCGAGGTGCCGCCTCTGGTGCCATTGGCAGATGGGCGCGTCGTGGCCTGCCATGTGCGCGCTCCGGCTACAGGCATGCCGGTCCACCCGGCTCCGGCGGATAATTCTTCGCTCCGTCCCGTGGCCTAACCACCGGTCCCTTCTGACGCCGAACATCGTTGCCGCGTGCGGCAAGCATAAAGGAGAAGCCTATGGAGAAATATACACAGAGCGGTTCTCATCTGGTCGAGCAGGGTGGAGACTACGATGTGGTCGGCTCGATTCAAACCAACGTCGCAGACGGCTTCACGATGGTAGCAGTTGGCGACCTCATCGTATCGCGGCCCCTGACCAAATATCAACATCCCGGCTTTGGCGACGTCGTGAAGATTCTTCATGACGCCGACGTCACATTTGGCAATATGGAGACCCTTATCTTCGACATCCGTTCGTTCAAGGGAAGTCCGCAGGCTGAGTACGGTGGTGCATATCACGTGAGCCTACCGGAGCTCGGCCCTGATCTGAAGGCGATGGGATTCAACCTAATGAGTCGCGCAAATAACCACACGCTTGACTGGGGCGTTGAAGGCATGCGCGAAACTAGCCGCGTGCTCGATGAGAGCAGCATCGTACACGCGGGTGCTGGGGAGAATCATGCCGAAGCCGGTGCTGCTCGCTTTCTGGAGACCGCTCGAGGTCGGGTGGCGTTGGTGTCGCTCGCCACGACCTTTATGCCAATGTCTCGAGCGTGCGATCCCGCAGGCGAAGCACCCGGCAGACCAGGGCTCAATGCCCTTCGTTTGACGCGAAACATCATCGTTCCCCCGGAGATGATTGAGAGCGTCAGACGGCTACGTGATGTGTTACCAGGCTATAACGCCGGCGAAGTAGATCAAGGTCAGGTCGTACTCCTTGGGCAGACTTTTAAGGCAGGCGAGAAACCCAGTTTTAGCTACGAAGAAAACCGTCGCGATGTCGCCGACATCTTAAGAAACGTTCGCAGGGGCAAACAGTTCTCCGACTTTTGCATCATCACGAACCATGGTCACGAGCCTGATTGGATCGAGGAGGTTAGCCAGGAACCGCCGGATTACGAGCAATCCTTCGCGCGGAAGATGATCGATGCCGGGGCAGACGCATATATCGGGCACGGACCGCATCTGCTGCGCGGTATCGAGATCTACAGGGGCCGGCCAATCTTTTATAGCTTGGGAAATTTCTTCTATGACGATCTGCGGACGCCCGTGGGGGCTGACATGTTCGAAGCCTATGGCAGGGACCCTCGGATCGACACAGATGCCGAGGTGACGGCCGACGAGGAGGCAAAAGGATACCCGACGCCAGACGGCTTTGTGGGAGCGCTCGCGGCACCGATTTTCTATGAGAGCGTTATCGCGGTCAGTCGCTTTGAGCAGAACCAGCTTGCTGAATTGCGACTCCATCCTATCGAGCTTGGCTACTCCAAGAGGTTTGCCAACCGGGGTATCCCGCGGCTGGTGACCGCGCCTCAGGCAAAGGCCATTCTCGAACGTCTACAGAGGCTATCCGAGGCATTTGGGACCGAGATCGCCATCGAGAATGACGTTGGGGTGATCAGATTGAGTCCGATTTCGCCGTGATCGTCCGCTGGGCTGCGGGATCTAATCATCTATTCTTCATTCGGAGTCATCGAAATATGATTTGAGCATTTATGGCCGGCGGCCGCAGGCGATCACGCTTGGCTCCGACCCTCCCCACAACGCGGAGACAGTCGTCAACGAACTGCGCTCGAGGAGCGGATGCCGGCCACCACATATGGGATTTCAAATGCGGGCCGCTCCATCGCGGACATCGGTTTGACTAACTCGCGGGCAGCAGGATGGGGCCTTCAGTTGCCTGTTTCAACTCATTTGCGATTGCCGTTTCGGGCCGGTCAAGAGCGGCTGCGCTTGCTTTCTCGTGCTGCCAACCCGTTTTTCGTTGTCAGTAGGGGCCACCGCGGATGTTTATGGCAGGGGCGTGGGGTGGACGGGCTCGGCCGCAGGCGGCATGCGGTCGAGGCCGGATCGAGAATGGCGTTGGGGATAAGTAGGTGATCGCTTTGATGGTCGGTGCACGCACGCACCAAATCGCACAAGCATAGCCGCCATCTCGTTTCCAGATGCCGACAATACATAAACAGTGTTTGACGGAAGCTGCCGAGCGATTGATCATTGAATGAGTAAGATGCCCCAGCCGTTGATTTGGGACTACAGATGCATACCGTCAAACTACATCGCGATCTGCAGAACAAGGCAGCCACGCGCCTACGTTCACCAAAAGCGCATGAAGGCTGCGGCAGCGTACCCTTCGACAACCGATGAGGACCCTTCGCGCCGTCGCGTGCTCTTTCGCGCGCCACTGGCGAGGAGCTGTGTCGACGGGAGCTCAATCTTGTCGCTCCGGCCCTCCCTTCGCCTGCCAGCATCATGCCGGCTGTCCAGCTTTTCCTTTCGGCTCTCTTGATCGTCTCCCTCATTGCCGGCTTGCTGAGGTAGCGGTTTGCTGATCAGCGCCCTTCCGCCAGTTGGGCAGAAGCCGGGAAGACCCACATAACAGGAGCTTAAGTTCCATGAACGTTTCAACAGAAGTTGGCGAGATTGTTGAGGTGTCCGAAAGAAAGTCGCTGCCCTCCAAAGCGCGAGCGGTCATAATCGGAGGCGGGGTGTCGGGATGCTCCGTTGCATATCATTTAGCAAAGCTTGGATGGACCGACGTCATTCTACTTGAGCGCAAGAAACTTACTTGCGGCACAACGTGGCACGCGGCCGGCTTAGTGAGCGAGCCGCCTACCGGTTCTAGGGTTATGACAAATCTGTACAAGTACTCGATGCAACTTTACTCGAGTTTGGAGGCCGAAACAGGAATAGCGACCGGACTCCGCCGCACAGGATCATTGTCAATCGCACTTACGGAGGAGCGAAAGCATGAATTGTACAGGCAGCTGTCTCTCGCCCCTGCGGTCGACGTCCAGGCGCGAAAGATCTCTGTACATGAACTCAAGGAAATGTACCCTCATGTAGATGTATCTGATGTCACCGCTGCGCTTCATTTTCCTAATGATGGGCAATGTGATCCAACTAATGTTACGATGGCGTTAGCCAAAGGCGCACGAAAGCGGGGCGCCGCGATATTCGAAGGAGTGCAAGTCACTGGTGTTCAGACGAGCAACGGCCGGGTGTCGAGCGTGACATGGGAGAAGGATGGCGAGCGAGGGCTAATTGAAACAGACAACGTCGTAAACTGCGCCGGTATGTGGGCTCGAGAATTAGGCTTGAGAAGTAACATCGGGATACCACTGCATGCATGCGAACATTTTTACATGCTAACTGAACCAATAGAAGGGCTGACCCGACTGCCGGTACTTCGTATTCGTGACGAGCAGACGTACTACAAGGAAGATGCTGGGAAAATTCTCTTTGGGGCGGTAGAACTGAAGGCGAAGCCGTGGGGGATGGATGGCATCCCAGAAAGCTTCTGCTTTGATCAATTGCCCGAGGACTTTGCGCATTTCGAACCTATTATGGAGAGGGCTCTGAAGCGCATGCCGATCTTGGCAACTGCTGGTATCCGGACCTTCTTCAATGGGCCAGAAAGCTTCACGCCGGACGATAACTACCACTTGGGAGAAGCACCCGAACTTAGGGGCTATTGGGTAGCTTGCGGTTACAACACCGGAGGGATAGCCTCCTCGGGTGGTGCGGGCTTAGCGCTGGCCCAGTGGATGAATGATGGAGAGCCGCCATTCGATGTGTCGGGCGTGGACATCCGTCGGATGCAGCCTTTTCAAAGGAATCGCTCCTACTTGAAGGAGCGGGTGTCGGAGGTAGTGGGGCTCACCTATGCCGACGACTTCCCCGCCCGTCAGAAGACAACTTCTCGTGGTATTCGACGCTCGCCAATTCACGAGCATCTTAAGGTGCGTGGGGCGGTGTTCGGCGAGGCGGTGGGCTGGGAGCGAGCGAACTGGTTTGCCAGGGAGGATCAGGAGCGCGAGTATCGGTACTCCTGGCACCGCCAGAACTGGTTCGATAACCAGCGCGATGAGCACGTTGCTGTGCGCGAACAGGTCGGGATTTTCGACTTGACCTCATTTGGAAAAATCCGTGTGGAGGGACGAGATGCCTGCAGCTTCCTCCAGCAGCTTTGCTCCAACGACGTTGACGTGCCAGTCGGTCGGATAGTCTATACGCAAATGCTGAACGAGCGCGGCGGGATCGAGAGCGACCTTACCGTGAGTCGCCTCACGGAGACTGCTTACCTGCTCGTCGTTTCGGCATACACATTGTATCGTGACTTGTATTGGCTTCGGCGGCATGTCGACGACAGGTTCGTCGTTATTACCGATATGTCAGCTTCGGAAAGCGTCCTTGCGGTGATGGGGCCGAAATCGCGCGAACTGCTTGGCAGAGTAAGCCCGAATGATTTCTACAATACGAACAATCCTTTCGGCACCTTCCAAGAAATAGAGATCGGCATGAGTTTGGCGCGGGCGCATAGAGTAACTTATGTCGGCGAGATGGGTTGGGAGATTTTCGTCCCAACGGATCAAGCCGCGCATGTTTTCGAAGTAATCGAGGTTGCCGGCGCTGACATCGGACTCAAGCTGTGTGGGCTGCATGCCATTCTCTCGTGCCGCATCGAAAAGGCATATCGTGGTTTTGGGGAAGATATTGGCAGTGATGATCATGTACTTGAAGCGGGATTGGGTTTCGCCGTAAAAACAGCGAAGCCTGCATTTATTGGGCGAGATTCAGTGCTGAGAAAACGTGAGGCAGGGTTGGAGCGTCGGTTGGTGCAGTTTCTGCTCAAAGATCCCGCTGCACTGATGCATCGCAACGAGGTCATCTTGCGAGATGGTCGAATGGTGGGAACGATCACGTCTGGTGACTACGGGCATACACTCGGCGGTGCGGTAGGCCTCGGATACGTGCCTTGCAAGAATGAAAGCGAAGACGAGCTTCTCTCCTCCTCTTACGAAATCGAAATCGCAGGTGAGCGCTTTGCGGCGGACGTTTCGCTTAAGCCGATGTATGATCCAAAGAGCGAGCGGGTGCGGGCTTGAATTGCCACGGGAGCGGTTCGGAATTCAGCGGGTTAGGCGTGCAACGATCCAGCAGCGTTTGAAAGGCACACTGAACCGCGGGAAGGCCCAAGAAGTCATAATTGCGGGCTGCCGCCCAAAGCTGGTTCCCGTTCGACGGTGCCCAAGTGATGTGCCAACGGCCGCCTAATCTACAAAAGATTATTGCCTCACAATGCATTCGCTTCATCTCGAAACCAGATTAGCGCAATTCATAAACTGAATTTGACACCAGCCCGCATGTCGAATGAACCTCCTGAATAGGTTCGAACGCCGAGAGCTGATGCCTTGCCCAGGCATATGAAGCGACCGAGTGACACCCAGAGTCTTTCCGATCTCGACTGTGAGTAGCCCCATTTCAAACGAAGAGTATTCGATAGCGTTACCCCATGAAGACTGATAGAAAATCCGTTGCAGGCAAAGAGCTGATCGTCCAGGAACACACCCAACTCTTGGTAGTTGGTGCAGGTCCTGCTGGTCTAGCTGCCGCAACTGAAGCGGCTCGGCGAGGCCTCTCAGTCGTGCTCGTGGACGAGAATCCGGTTGCCTTCAAAACCATGGGCGAAGACGTGCCGCTACAATACGGACGGGGCATGTCCGGCGTAGCACGCAACCACAACGCAATGATCGAGGCGTTCCTCACTAGCGAGCCACTGATCCAGGCAGCGTACGAAGGCGGGGTGGACGTGCGGCTCGGCACCGCATGTTGGGGGCTTTATGCAAATGGTCCCGGTGTCCACTGGCTACCAGGCACGGTTGCCGGCTTGTCCGACCATGATCGCGGCTGGCTGATTGGAGCCGAACACGTCATTGTCGCGGCCGGCCGGCGAGATATGGGACTGGGATTTCCCGGTTGGGAGAAGCCGGGCGTGATGGGCGCCACGGCGGCGGTTACACTCGCGGCACGCTTCCGAGCGCTGCACCCTAGGCGGGTGGTGATCCTCGGGACGTCCGCAGAGGCGCTGAGTGCTGCTGCAGCACTTGGGAACGCCGGCATTGAAATCGCCGCGATTGTCGAACAGGCGATCGAGCCCGTCGGTCCCTCTCAACTTGTGACCGATTTGCGCGCCGCTGGGTGCGAATTCTTGACCAGTCATGTCGTGCGCGAGGCGGTGGGGCGGCGATCGGTCGAGGAAGTGCTCATCGTCGCTGTTGACCAGGCCGGTCGGGCCTTTGGCGAAGAGCGCCGCATCAGCTGCGAGGGCGTCTTGCTAGCGGTCGGCGCAACTCCGGTGGTCGATCTCCTCGCCGCCCATGGCTGTCATGTCGAATTTCACTCCGAACGCGGCGGCTATGCGCCGGTAGTGGATGGGGATCAGCGTACCAGCGTCCGCAATGTCTTCGCGGCCGGCGATTGTGCCGGCATCTGGCCTAGGAAATCGCTCGACCGCAGCATCGCTGCGGGCGAAGGCCTTCGCGCGGTAGCCGCCATTCTAGGGGGGGCTAAAAATCCTCTACCCGCCGAGGTCAGGGAGTCCGACCGGCCGGCCTATGATTTGTCAGCCTATCGCAAGGCTTGGGTACGCGCCAGCGTCGTGGAGGCGCGTGGGGAATTCCACGTATGTCAATGTGAGGAGGTCACCGCCCTCGATATCCTCGAGGTCCGTCCGCCTCGCTATCTCGGCTGGCAAGCCGACCGCAGCAAGAATCGGTCGCTCTGCTCACTGCTTGAGGAAGTTCCCCCAAACCCAGACCAGGTCAAGCGGCTCACCCGCGCGGGCATGGGACCGTGCCAAGGACGGCGCTGCCGTGAGCAGATAGCGGCCTTGCTTGCGCTAAAAGCCACCGTGCCGCTCGCGGATATTCCTCTTGCGGGGTACCGCGCGCCGGTGCGCCCGCTTCCGCTGGCGATCGCAAGCCAGCTTCTGGAATCTGATGATCAAGCCAAAAACTGGGAGCCTTGGTTCGGAATCCCCTCGCAATGGGTACCTCCAGGGGAGGTTCCGGAGCTGTTTACAGTTGCGACAAGTGAGGAAACGTCGTTGGGGCAATGAGGCTATGACTGAGGTCAAGGGTGCATCAGTCGTCATCGTCGGCGGCGGCGTTACAGGGCTGAGCGCCGCATGGTGGCTGGCACAAGCCGGCGTCGACGTACTAGTTGTCGAGAAAGGGATCGTCGGTTGGGAGGCGTCTGGCCGCAACGGCGGCGGCTGCGGGCACCTCTTATCGCCTCTTTACCCCGAGATGCTGCGTCTGTGGCCCATCATGGATGAACTGCTCGGCTACCCGACAGAGTTCTCTCCCAACCGCATAAACGTTGCCGTTACCGAGCAACAATTGGTGGACAACACCCACAGTGCTGAGTCGGCACAACGACATGGATACCGGAGCGAGCTTCTCGACAGTAAGCAATGCCGTGAACTGATCCCCCTGATTGGGGATAACGTCGCAGGCGCGCATTTTTACCACTTTGGCGGGCACGCAAATCCACACCGCACCGTTCAGGCCTACGCGTGGGCAATGCAGGATCACGGTGGCCGACTGATGCAGCACTGCAGGGTTGTTGGGTTCCGCACCGAAGGTGAGAGGGTGGTGTGCGTAGAGACGGAGCGCGGCCCGCTTGGCTGCGATCAACTTTTGATTGCGGCAGGTCCACACACTGGTCGCTTGTCCGCGATGCTGGGTCAGGAAGTCCCCATGCAAAGCGCGCGCGCTGAAATGATTGTTACTGAACCACTTCCCATAATGGCTTGTGGCGGTGTGGACGGTAATGGCCTTCACGGCCGACAGACACTCCGGGGCAATTTGGCCTTTGGAGGCGGTCCGCACGAATGGCTGAAGTTGTCCGAGGCAGGCGGGTTTGCTAGCCCCTCGACCCCGCTGCTGGGCCATATTGGCCGTCGTTTGATTGAGATGATGCCGAAGACCGCGCACGCCCGCATCATTCGATCTTGGGCCGGTATAATCGAGAATACGCCTGACGGGCGTCCTGTGATCGACCGGCTCTCTACCTTTCCTAATGTGGTTGTTGCGACCATGTCCAGCGTGGGCTTTGGTCTCTCGCCATCCAGCGGGCGGGCGATCCGCGACGTGATTGTAGACGGCACCTGTAGCTTCGCGGACATTTACTCATTCAGGTTGGCACGATTTGCGAGACTCGAGCCCGACTGGCGTGAATTGCAGGGATGGATAGCGCTCTCGACGGAGTAGGCCGGTCTCCCGATGAGGTGCGCAGAGGACTCTCACGCCGGCAGGATAGCCCCACATGACAAGATCAATTGATTTTGGAGATGAACCTCGCCACGACGATCTTTTAAGTTTTGTAGCCAAAGAAGTCCAGCGGGTTCTGGCTCAGCACGAGGAGGTCATTAAAGAAAGGAGTTCAATCTCTTCGCATGTAAAACCCTGTTCAAAGCGCCCGCAAGGGATTCATGACCGTTTAACCGCACTGGCCTTCGAATTTGTTCTCAGGCTTGCAGCCGAAGCAGGACGTCGTTCCCATGAAGGCGTAGGTGAGACGGCTCCCCCCAGTGTGCGAACCGAGGGCGCGCGTGAAGGCGCAGTCTTAGAAGCGCGAGATCAGCAAAACGATTGTCAACGTATCGAAGACTGGGCGGGCACTGTTGCTGGCCCTACTTATCTGAAAGTACATTTCGGCATACCGCGATCGACATTGCATTGGTGGCAACGGCACAACGATGTGGTTGCGTTGCGGAAAGGCGCCCGCAAGCATGTATTCCCCTTGGCTCAGTTCGTCGACGGCAGGCCCGCGCCAGGAATACGACAAGTGCTCTCGTTGATCGCCAATCCCAGAGCGGCCTGGCTCTGGCTGACCTCCCCTTCACCTCAACTTGATGGCCGAACTCCCATAGAGCTGCTACGGCAAGAGCTGGCTGCAGAAGTCCTTCGGGCTGCACGAGATTTTTCTTTGACCTTAAAGTAACCGACAAAAGCTCTTGCAAATGAGAGGGCTAGTCTAGGCGCGAGTGGTCCGCTGCGCTTTGAAAACTTAGGGCTGCGCTACGCATATTGCCTCAACGTGCAATATATTCAGAATGTCCAAGTAATATTCGTATAGTATGTACTAATTGTATAAATCTTATTTGCGATTAGTGACAAATCGGCAACGGATGCTGTGCATCGATCCGAAATGTAGGCATATATATATTGAATTTCTCAATCTTACGTATAGCCTGATTTACGAAAAAGCGGCGCGACGTGCATCTTTTTCCATTGTGTGGAGCGGGAGGGATGCTGGTCTTCCGAAAGAGGATGGCCCCCGGCCCTTTTTTAATTTTTTGAGTTGGAGATCAAA
>NZ_RZOT01000107.1:0-12841 GCF_003999085.1 Mesorhizobium sp. M4A.F.Ca.ET.090.04.2.1 | reverse complement strand
ACATCTGGGCATGAGATCGGCGATTCGGATGCGACGATCGTCAGGCAATGGCTGGCGGATCCAACTGCTGTCGCGTGAGCCCGGTCAATTCCATCGAATCCTTCACCGGTGGCCAGCATTTCGCCATTTCGCACTCCAGCGACGGGCCACTCCCTCTTCCATTGTCCACAGCGCGGACATATCTCTGTCACGAACTGTCTATCGAGATACTGTTCACTGAGGGGGAGGTCTAGATGACCGACAAGAACAGCGTCACTCTGCTCGACGACACCTCGACATTGCCGGCAATCGTGGCCAATCCGTCCGAAGTGGCTCGGATTGAAGGCACGATCGACGTTGGCGACCGCGCAGCGATCTCGGTCTATGGCGACCGCGCCCAGCAGTCTGTCAGCGACTTTGCCGACAAGATCCTCGCCCAGATCCGCAACCGCGATCTCGGCGACACTGGCACGCTGCTCACCGATATCATCATGAAGGCCAAGAACCTCGACCCCGCCTCGCTGAAGGAAGAAGGGTTCCTGAGCAATTTGTTTTCCTCATTCAAGGCTCGGCTCGAACGCTTCAAGGAGAAATACGAGGACGTGGCGGGGCAGATTGACCGCATCGGACTGGAGCTCGACCGTCACAAGGATACGCTGAGGCGCGACATCGCCGTGCTCGACGACCTGCACGAGCAGACCAAGGACTCCATCCTCAAGCTGGATGCCTATGTCCAGGCCGGCAAGAAATTCGTCGACGACTACCGGGCCAACGAATTGCCCAAGCTGAAGGCCGCGGCCGAAGCCAAAGGCAGCGATGCCGGCGGCACGCTGGAGGCGCAGACCTATCAGGACACGGTGCAGGCACTCGACCGGCTGGAAAAGCGCATCTTCTACCTGGTGCAGGCTCGCCAGCTTGGCATCCAGCAACTGCCGCAGATCCGCATCGTGCAATCGGGTGACGAAACGCTGATCGAGAATTTGCAGGCGACGTCGGCGCTGACGGTGCCGGCCTGGAAGCAGAAGATGGTCATCCTGCTCGGCCTGACCAACCAGAAATCGGCGCTCGAGCTGCAGAAGACGGTGACCGACGCCACCAACGAGATGATCCGCCAGACCTCGAAGATGATGAAGGATCAGGCCATCTCGATCGAGGAGCAGGCGCAGCGCGGCATCGTCGACGTCGAGACGCTGGCTCAAGCCAACCGCGACCTGATCGACACCGTGCAGGGCGTGCTCAAGGTCCAGCAGGAAGGCCGCCAGAAGCGGGCGGACGCCGAAAAGCAGATGGACCAGATGACCGCGGACCTCAAGAAAGCGCTCACCCAGGGCTGACGGAGCCTCGATGCCGAAGACGCTGTCGTCCGTTCTCCTGCTGGCGGTCTCGCTGCTGCTGGCCGCCTGCAATTCGAGCAACGTCAAATTCTCGATCGTGTCCGGTTCCGAGAACACCGTTCTCGAGCCGATCGTGCAAGAGTTCTGCGCCAAGCAGGGCGCCACCTGCATCGTCTCTTATCAAGGCTCGCTCGACATCGGCCTTGGCCTGCAGAAGCCGGGCGGACTCGACCAGGATGCGGTCTGGCCGGCTTCGAGCGTCTGGGTGGACCTGTTCGATTCCGGCCGCAAGGTGCGCAACCTGACCTCGATCGCGCAGATGCCGGTCATCCTCGGCGTGCGCAAATCCAAGGCCGCCGAACTCGGCTGGGTCGGCAGGGACGTATTCATGAAGGACATTCTTGCCGCGGTGAAAGACGGCAAGCTGAGATTCCTGATGACGTCGGCCACGCAGTCCAATTCCGGCGCCAGCGCCTATCTCGCGATGCTATCCAGCGCGCTCGGCGGCAAGGAAGTAATCCAGCCCGGCGACCTCGACAATCCGAATGTGCGTGACACGGTCAGCGCCCTTCTGCAAGGCGTCGAGCGCTCGTCCGGTTCCTCGGGCTGGCTGGCCGACCTGTTCATCGACTCTGCGCGCAAGGGCACGTTCTACGACGCGATGTGGAACTACGAGGCGACGCTGAAAGAGACCAACGACAAGCTGAAGCAGATGGGCGACGAGCCGCTCTACGCGATCTACCCCGCCGACGGCGTTGCGGTCGGCGATTCACCGCTCGGCTTCATCGACCATGGGCGCGGCCCCGAGGTGGAGAAGTTCTTCACCGACCTGCTCGCCTACCTGCAATCGGACACGATCCGCAAGCGTATCGCCGATACCGGCAGGCGCCTGCCGCTCGGCGGCGTCGCGATCCAGGCGGCAGCCGAGCCGGACTGGAACTTCGATCCGGGCAGGTTGGTGACGTCGATCCGCATGCCGGAGCCGGCGGTGATCCGCACGGCGCTCAATCTCTACCAGGAGGCGTTGCGCAAGCCCTCGCTGACGGCGCTCTGCTTCGACTTTTCCGGCTCGATGGAGGACCAGGGCGAAAAGCAGTTGCAGGTCGCCGCCCAGTTCCTGTTCACGCCGGAAAAGGCCAGTGAAGTGCTGGTGCAGTGGACGCCCTCCGACCACATATTCGTGCTGCCTTTCGACAGCGTGGTGCGCGACACATTCGAGGCGGGCGGCGACACGGCCGGCCAGAGCCAGTTGCTGTCTGATGTGGCCGTGCAACGGGCCGGCGGCGGCACCGACATGTATGCCTGTGCGCAGCAGGCCCTGCAGAGGATCACCGCCACGCCGAACCTGTCGAAGTATCTGCCGGCCATCGTCATCATGACCGACGGCCGCACTGATGGCAGTCCCGACATGTTCCTTGCGCAGTGGCGCCAAGCGCCGGTGCGCGTGCCGGTGTTCGGCATCACCTTCGGCGATGCCGACAAGAGCCAGCTCGACAGTCTCGCCAAGGCAACCTCGGCGCGAGTCTTCGATGGCAGCGGCGATCTGGCCAGCGCCTTCCGCGCCGCCCGCGGGTATAACTGAGCCGATGCGCTGGCTGTTCGGGAACGACTGGAACTGGATCGCGGCGGGCGCGGTTTCGGCCGCGCTGCTGCTCGGCCTGAGCTTCCTCACCCACTTCCCGTTCCTGGTCTCGCTGGTGATTGCCGCGCTTGTCTTTGCCGGGCTGGTCTTCGTTCTGGCGCCGCGCCAGCTGTTCGAAGGCCTGGATCTCGGCTCGATCGGCGGCGGCCAGGTGGCGTTCGCGCGCGAGCTTCTGGCGCAGGCGCAGCCGGCTGCCGACAAGCTGGCGGCAGCCGCGAGTTCGATTGCCGACAAGGACATGAAAGCGAAGGTCAAGAACCTTTCCGACATCGCCGCCGATGTCATTTCCAGGGTCGAGGCGAAGCCCGCGAGCGCGCCATCCGTGCGCCGCTTCCTCACCTACTATGTGCCGCAAGCGGCGGAAGTGGCGGAAGGCTATGCGACGCTAGCGAACCGGCGCGCACCGAGCCAGGTGAGGCTGGCCAAGGTCGGCGCCGTCATCACCAAGCTGCAGGATGCTTTCGTGCACTATGCCGACAGCCTGGCCGACAGCGAGCTCGGCACGCTCGACGTGGACCTGCGACTCATTCAGGAGTCGCTGAAAGAGGACATTGGTCGCTGATGGCCATTTCACGCCGCGCTTTCGGATTGGGACTGCTGGGTGCCGCCGCTGCCGGCACCGGCGGCTATCTGACGCTGAAGGACCGCCCCGAGTTCCGCGGTTATCTCGGCAACCGCGCGCATCTGTTCGGCTTCATCGGCGGCGAAAAGCAGGCCTTCCTCGCCGATCCCGATGTCGTCAGGGCGCTCGGCGGCTATGGGCTGGAGCTCGACGCGCGCGTCGCCGGCTCGGTCGAGATGGTGCGCGAAACGGCGCTGCTGTCGCAGAAGCCGCAATTCCTGTGGCCGTCCTCCTCGATCATGGTCGACCTCGCCCGCAAGAGCGGCGTGGCCATCCGCAACGACCAGGTCGTGCTAAACTCGCCGATCGTGATCTACACCTGGGGGCCGGTGGTCGAAGGCCTGAAGAAAAGCGGGCTGGTGAGCGTTGCCGCCAAGGGCGGCTACAACCAGCTCGATCTGAAGGCGCTGCTCGACGCCATCCTCGCCGGCAAGACATGGTCGGACCTTGGCATCAACGAACTCTACGGCCGGGCACGCATCGTCTCGACTGACCCCAATCGCTCGAACTCCGGCTTCATGTTCGCCGGCCTCGTGCTCAGCCTGATGAGCGGCGACGTGGCAACGCAGGAACTGCTTGCCGAGCATGGCGAGCAGGCGAAGGCGATCTTCCGCAGCATGGGACTCAAATCGTCCTCATCGGGCAAGCTGTTCGATCAGTACATCGCCGGCGGCCTCGGCGCCGAGCCGATGGTGGTGGGCTATGAGAACCAGCTGGTGGAATGGGCGCTCGCAGATCCGGCGCGCTGGCAGCGCGTGCAGGCAGGCACCGGCGCCAAGCCGGAAATCCTCTACCCGCGCCCAACCGTCTATTCGGCGCATCCGCTGATCGTCATCGATCCGGCGGTCGACGCGCTGCTCGATGCGCTGAGCAGCCCGAAGCTGCAGGAACTCGCCTGGTCGAAGCACGGTTTCCGCGGGCCGCTCGGAACCGTTGCCGGCGACGCCGACGCAATTGCCGGCGTGCGGCCGGCCGAGATCGAAGCAGTGCTGCCGATGCCTTCGGCCGATGTGATGCTGTCGCTGCTTGCCCAGCTGGAAGGCTGAGCGGCGCCTATCCCTGCCCCATGCGGTTCCAGGCATCGAGCCCGGCGATCTTGTAGGCCTCGGCCAGGGTCGGGTAGTTGAAGGTATTGTTGACGAAGAAGTCGACCGTGCCGCCGAGATTTATCACCGCTTGGCCGATATGGATCAGTTCGGTGGCGCCCTCGCCGACGATATGGGCGCCGAGCAGCCGGCGCGTCTCGACCGAGAACAACAGCTTCAGGAAGCCTGAATTCACGCCCATGATGTGGCCGCGCGAGGTTTCGCGGAAGCGCGCCACGCCGACCTCGTAGGCGGCGCCGCTCTCGCGCACCTGCTCCTCCGACTGGCCGACCGTGGAGATCTCGGGCACGGCGTAGATGCCATAGGGAAAGGTTTCCGGCGGCGGCGGCAGGGTGACGCCGAAAGCATGACAGGCGGCCACCCTGCCCTGCTCCATCGAAGTCGAGGCAAGGCTCGGGAAGCCAATGACGTCGCCGGTGGCATAGATGTTGGGCACGCTGGTCTGGAACGTGTTCGCGTCGACCTTGATGCGGCCCCTGGAGTCGGACTCGATGCCGACCACGTCGAGGCCGAGGCTGCCAAGATTGCCGCTGCGGCCGGCGGCATAAAGCACGATCTCGGAGCGGATGGTGCGGCCATCGGCAAGGGTGACCTCGGCATAATCGGGCTTGGAGGTAATCTCCTTGACCGTGCTGCCGAGGCGGATCGTCATGCCGCGATCGCGCATCTGGTGGATGAAGTCGTCGACGATCTCGCGGTCGACGAAATCGAGGATGGTGTTGCGCGGCTCGACCAGCGTCACCGGCACGTCGAGGGCCGAAAAGATGGTCGCGTACTCGACGCCGATGACGCCGGCGCCGATCACGGTCAGCGTGCGCGGCAGCCGGTTGAGTTCCAGCATCTCGTCGCTGTCGAAGACGCGGGTCTTGTCGAACGGTACGTCGCGCGGCCGGTGCGGTCTGGTGCCGACGGCGATCAGCGCATTGGCGAAACCGACCTCGCTGTAATCGCCATTGTCGCTCGTCAGGCTGACCTTGTTGGGGCCGAGGAATTTCGCTGTGGAACGCGCGCTCTTGACGCCGTTGCGCATGAACTGGTGCTGCAGCACCTCGACCTCGTGGTCGAGCGTCTTGTGCAGCCGCTCGATGAGGTCGGTGACCGAGATGTCCTGCTTGACCCGGTAGCCGCGACCGTAGAAGCCACGCTCGCGCCAGCCTGAAAGGTTGAGCACCGTCTCGCGCAGTGTCTTCGACGGGATGGTGCCGGTGTGCACCGAGACGCCGCCGAGGCGACGCCCCCTGTCGACCACCAGCACCGACTTGCCAAGCTTGGCCGACTGCACCGCGGCGCGGCGTCCCGAAGGCCCGCTGCCGATGACCAGCATGTCATAGTCCATATTGCCCCATCCCCTCGGCGTCTTGCTGCGCCGCAGCAAGCTAACGCCATCCGAGCCGTGAATTCAACCGCTTCAGCGACCTCCGCACGTCGCAACCCGACCGACGATCTTGATTCCGCCATCGGCTTTCACCATTTCAATGGCGGATCGCCCGCACCCTATCGCGGGCCCGGTTACGAGGACATGACATGAACGCGCGTGTACTTGACGGCGAAATCATCACCAGCAGGCTCGACGACGTGCGCGCCTATGACGGCGTGCGCACGCGGCGCATCCTGGCTTGCATGATCGACTACCTGGTCATCGGGCTGCTCACCATCCCGTTCGCGATCCTGGTGTTCGTCTTCGGACTGCTGACGCTCGGCCTTGGCTGGATGCTGTTTTCGGTGCTCGTGCCGGCGGTCGCCGTCCTCTACATCTGGAACACGCTGGGCAGCGTCGACCAGGCCACCACCGGCATGAAGCTGATGGGCATCCGGCTCGACCGCCTCGACGGCAGCCGCATAGATGGGCTGACCGCCGTCGTGCATTCGGTGCTGTTCTGGGCCGGCAACGTCATTCTGACGCCGCTGGTGCTCTTGGTGACGCTGTTTTCGGACCGCAAGCGCACGCTGCACGACCTGGTGCTTGGCACAGTGGTCAGCCGCACCGACCACTAACGCCGCTCTCCGAAGGCCGGCGCGAGCGCTTATCCGCAAATATGAAGGACTTCGGTTGGCCGCCGCCTCATAATCCTGTTGAATTTTTCGCCAACCGGGCCAAAGGTAAGGCGATTCGCAGGAGCGTTTCCTAGACTCGATGACGCAGCATCCGACCCAGTCGCCGCAGTTCTTCCTGACCGCGCCGTCGCCGTGCCCGTATCTGGAGGGCCAGTTCGAGCGCAAGGTGTTTACCCACCTTGTCGGCGACAAGGCGCCCGAGATGAACGACCTGTTGACGCAAGGTGGCTTCCGGCGCTCGCAGAACATCGCTTACCGGCCCGCCTGCGAAACCTGCCGCGCCTGCGTGTCGGTGCGCATCCTGGCGCAGGAGTTCACCGCCAGCCGCAACATGAAGCGGGTGATCCAGCACAATGCCGACCTCGTCGGCGCCATGCACGACGCGCAGCCGTCGACCGAGCAGTATTCGCTGTTTCGCGCCTATCTCGACGCCCGCCACCGCCGCGGCGGCATGTCCGACATGACGGTGCTCGACTACGCCATGATGGTCGAGGACACGCATGTCGACACCAAGATCATCGAATACAGGCGGCGCGGCCCCGACACCTTCATCACCGGCAAGGGCCAGGGCGAGCTGATCGCGGTGGCGCTAACCGACAAGATGGCCGACGGTCTGTCGATGGTCTATTCCTACTTCAATCCGGACTTCGAGGACCGCTCGCTCGGCACCTTCATGATCCTCGACCATATCGCCCGAGCGAGAGCCATGGGCCTGCCCCATGTCTATCTCGGCTACTGGGTCAACGGCTCACGCAAGATGAGCTATAAAATGCGTTTCATGCCGCAGGAGCATCTCGGCCCGAAAGGCTGGGAACGCTACGACCACGAAGCGGTCACGCGCTGACTAACCCTTTCCAAGCCCGACCTAGAAGCAATTCCAGGAAAAGTGTGTAGCGGTTTTCCGTCCGGAATTGCGTAATCACTGCAAACTGTTTCAAGCAGCGGGATGCTGGTCTTGTCGCCGAACGGCGAGAGAATGCGCTGTCGCGCCGCCGGCTGTCCGCGCGAATTCATTGCGAGAATTACCGACATGTCCTCCCACCACGACCACCAGAAAGGCCTTCTGCTCACCGCCATTGGCGGCCTGACGCTGACCGTCGACATCCCGCTGATCCGGCTCGCCCATGGCGAGGCATGGACAATCCTGTTGCTGCGCACCGGCACAACTTTCCTTGCCGGGATTCTCATCTGGACGGTCTGGCGCTCGCTGAGCGACCGGGCGCCGCAACTCGTTCCCGGCCGGGCGGGGCTTGCGGTGGCGACGCTTTACGGGCTCGGCTCGATCGCCTTCATCACCGCCGTCTACAACACCTCGACCGCCGACCTCGTCTTCATCCTCGCCTTCACCACCATGTTCTCGGCGTTGCTGTCCTGGCTGTTCCTGAAAGAACGGCCACGGCCGCTGACGCTGGTGGCGCTGGCGGTGATGATCCTCGGCGTCGCCATCATCGTCGGCGACTCCATCGGCAGCGGATATCTGTTCGGCGACGTCATGGCCCTGTGCTCCGCGCTCTGCGTCGCCTGCGCGATCACCATCTCACGCGCCAGCGGCAAGGACATGGGCTTCACCTCGCTTATCGGCGTGGTGCTGCCCTTCACCGTCGCCGCCTTCATGGTCTGGAAGACCGGCTTTCAGGTGGATGCGCCGTGGTGGATCATCTTCAACGGCGCCGTGATCATGCCGGTCTCCTTCTTCTGCCTCGCCAACGGGCCGAAATACATCACAGGGCCGGAAGTGGCGATGTTCTACCTGTTGGAAACGGTGCTGGCGCCGGTCTGGGTCTGGATGATCTTCGCCGAGACCCCGTCGCGCAACAGCCTGATCGGCGGCGCGATGCTGATCGTGACGCTTGTCGGCCATTCGCTGTGGCAGTTGCATGAGGGGCGCAAGCGCCGCGCCACGCTGGCGGTCAGTCACCCGGTCTGAAGCTTCTTCTTTTCGGCGGCGATCTCGATCTGCGGCGGGCCGTCCTTGGTCTCCGCAAGCGCCGTGGCGGCGGAATCGTCCATCAGCTCGACCTCGCGCAGCCACTCGCGCCAGATCGCGACCAGGAGCGCCATCAGCACGGGGCCGATGAACAGGCCGAGGAAGCCCATTGTCTTGACGCCGCCGATCAGGCCGAAAAAGGTCGGCAGGAAAGGCAATTTGATCGGCCCGCCAACCAGCTTGGGGCGCAGCGTCTTGTCGACGATGAAGAGCTCGACCGCGCCCCAGGTGAACAGCGCCAGCCCCGCCATCAGAGAGCCGCTGGCGGCAAGGTAGATCGACACCAGGGTGAAGGAGAGCGGTGCGCCGCCGGGGATCAGCGCCATGATGCCGGTCAATGCGCCAAGCGTCACCGGCGACGGCACGCCGGCCAGCCAGTAGGCGACGCCGAGCACCACTCCTTCGCCGATGGCGATGATGGTCATGCCGGTGACGGTGGACGAGATCGTCGCCGGCACCACGCGCGAGATCCGCTCCCAGAGGGTCGGCAGGATGCGCTCGCCGAGGCGGTCGACCTGCGCGGCGAAATGTTCGCCATCGCGATAGGCGAAGAACAGCGCGATCATCATGAACAGCAGCGTCAAAAGCAGGCCGAAGGCGCTGCCGCCGGCGGCGAGCGCGCCGCGATAGATACTGCCGATATTGGCGCCGCTGACCAATTGGATCAGCTCGCCGATGCCGCCGGGATGGCCGAGATTGGTCGTCCACTGCTCGTTCAGCCACTCACCGATAATGGGCATGGTGGCGATCCATTGCGGCGTCACCGCGCCGTGGCGGTTGGTCTCGATCGCCCAGCCGACCCATTCGCGCAGCTCATTGATGGCGTAGGTGCCGGCAAGCGCGATCGGCACCACCAGGAAGGTGAGGATGAAGAGGATGGCGAAGGTTGCGGCAATCGTGCGGTTGCCGCCGACGGCGGTGAGCAGGCGCCGGTAGAGCGGCCAGCTGGCGAAAGCGATGACCAGCGCCGCCAGCACCGGGAACAGGAAACCGTGGAAGAAATAGACGCCGGCGGCGACGATCAGCACCAGCAGCCAGCGCGCCGCCGACAGCGGCGGGATGACGGCGGCCCTGAGCGGCGTCGACAGGCCGAACAGCCGCTGCCCCGGTTTCTGGATCTCAGCCTGCTTCAAACGTGCATTTCTCCCCTGCCCGGGTTGCTTATGCACCATCATAGTGCAGCAATCGTGACGATAGTCCAAATGATTGGGCGGAGGCTTTTCCTTCTCCCCTTGTGGGAGATGGTGGATCGGCGCGCAGCGCCGAGACGGATGAGGGGTGCTGGAAGAAACGCGACGTCAAGAGATTCAAGGATTTGAAGCGCTTACATTCGAGAGGCAGCGATCCTTCCAACACCCCCTCATCCGGCCGAGCTTCGCTCGTCCACCTTCTCCCACAAGGGGAGAAGGTTGGGCGCTTCCGCTACCCGAACTTCCCCGTCCTCGGGAAACCCTTCGGCACCATGCGGCCGGCGGCGGCGCGGGCGCCGATCCATTCGGCCAGTTCCTCGCGCGAGCGGGTGAAGGTGCGGTCGGCCGAATCCTGCCACGACAGACCTGTCTCCAGCGTGAACGGCTTGATGTCCAGGACGCCGCCATCCTTGTATTTCTGCAAGCGCACGCCCTTGCCGCGCGCCATCTCCGGGATCTCGGCAAGCGGGAACACCAGCATCTTGCGGTTCTCGCCGACGATGGCGAGGTGGTCGCCTGAGAGCGGAATGCAGCGCTTGGCCTCGTCGGGCGCCTTGACGTTCATCACCTGCTTGCCCTTGCGGGTGTTGGCGACGACCTCTTCCTCCGGAACGATGAAGCCGTTGGCGTCGTAGGAAACCAGAAGCAGCTTGCGCTTCGGATCGTGGACGAATGCGGTGACGATGTCCTGGTCGTTCTCCATGTCGACGATGATGCGGATCGGCTCGCCATGGCCGCGCCCGCCCGGCAGCCGGTCGGCGCCGATGGTGTAGAACTTGCCGCCGGTGGTGAAGACCAGGATCTTGTCGGTGGTCTGGGCGTGGAAGGCTAGCTTGAGGCTGTCGCCTTCCTTGAAGGTGAACTGCGAATGGTCGGTCAGATGACCCTTCATCGCCCGCAGCCATCCCTTCTCGGAGACGACGACGGTGACCGGCTCGCGCTCGATCATGGCGTGCGCGATGTCGGTCAGGTCGTGCTCGGGCGCGTCGGCGAACTGGGTGCGGCGCCTGCCGAGCTCGGTCTCGGGCCCGAACTTGTCGCGGATGCTGGTGACTTCCCACGTGATCGTCGCCCACTGCTTGGCGTTGGACGCCAGCAGCGCCTCGATCTGCTTCTTCTCGGCGGTGAGCCCGTCGAACTCCTTGCGGATCTCGATCTCTTCCAGCTTGCGCAAGGCGCGCAGGCGCATGTTGAGGATGGCTTCGGCCTGGGTGTCGGTGAGCGACCAGCGGGCCATCATCACCTGCTTGGGCTCATCCTCCTCGCGGATGATCCTGATCACCTCGTCGATGTTGAGGTAGGCGATCAGATAGCCGGCGAGAATCTCGAGGCGCTTCTCGATCTCGCCGAGGCGGTGCTTCGAGCGGCGGATGAGTACGTCGCGGCGATGCTCCAGCCATTCCTTGAGCACGCCCTTCAGCGACAGCACGTTCGGCACCTTGCCGCGCGACAGCACGTTCATGTTGAGCGGGAAGCGGCTTTCGAGCTCGGTCAGCTTGAACAGCGATTCCATCAGAATGCCGGGATCGACGCTGCGGCTCTTCGGCACCAGCACGATGCGGATATCCTCGGCGCTCTCGTCGCGGATGTCTTCGAGCAGCGGCAATTTGCGCGCCATCAGAAGCTCGGCGATCTTCTCGATCAGCCTGGCCTTCTGGACACCATAGGGGATCTCGGTGACGACGATGCTCCAGGTGCCCCTGCCCTGGTCCTCCTGGCCCCATTTCGCCCTGACGCGGAAGCCGCCGCGGCCGGTTTCATAGGCTTCGAGGATCGATGCGCGGCTATCGACGATGATGCCGCCGGTCGGGAAATCCGGGCCCTGGACGAAGTCCATCAGCGCGGTCACCGGCGCGTCGGGATTCTCGATCAGATGCAACGCCGCGTCGCAGAGCTCGGCGGCATTGTGCGGCGGGATCGAGGTCGCCATGCCGACTGCAATGCCGGACGAGCCGTTGGCGAGCAGGTTGGGGAAGGCGCCGGGCAGCACGACCGGCTCCTCGTCCTCCTCATTGTAGGTCGGGCGGTAGTCGACGGCATCCTCGGTGATGCCGGCGAGCAGCTCCGTCGCCACATCGGTCATGCGCGCTTCGGTGTAGCGCATGGCGGCGGCGTTATCGCCGTCGATATTGCCGAAATTACCCTGCCCGTCGACGAGCGGGTAGCGCATCGAGAAATCCTGCGCCAGCCTCACCAGCGCGTCATAGATCGACTGGTCGCCATGCGGATGAAACTTGCCCATCACCTCGCCGACGATACGCGCGCATTTAGCGAAGCCCTGGTCGGGGTTGAGTCTCAGCAGCCGCATGGCATGCATGATGCGGCGATGGACGGGCTTCAGCCCGTCGCGCACATCCGGCAATGCCCGGTGCATGATGGTCGACAGCGCATAGGCGAGATAGCGCTCCTCGAGCGCCTTCTTCAGATCGACCGGTTCGATATGGTCACCGCCGCCATCCGAAGGCGGCAAAAGCCTTTTTCCCATGGGTTTGCACTAGCCGAGCGGGTGATTCGCGGCAAGCGCCGGCTGGCCTAATCCGCGCCTCTCAAGCCCACGGGTGTGACGGATTTCACGGAATTGGCGACGCTCGCCGGCCAATTTGCGGCCCAACTGCAACATCGATTGCCCGCATGACGGCGCCAGCCAACATCAACCTGTTACACGCCCTGTCTATGGCAGGGCGATGCCGCATGGAAACCCGATCTTCATGACAAATTCACCGCTTCAAGCGATGAGGTCGGCCCGCCATTTGCCTTACACCGTGATTTTCGACCATTGTGCCGGGAGACACCTTTTTCCCGTCCAGTTCGTCGCGGAATGGTGATGGCGCATAGGATCAAGAAGCAATTTCAGGACAACTCTCAGGGGACTTCGTGATGACATTCCAACGCTCAACTCTCAAGAAACTGGCTTTCTCGACCTTCC
>NZ_RZOT01000106.1:0-12875 GCF_003999085.1 Mesorhizobium sp. M4A.F.Ca.ET.090.04.2.1 | reverse complement strand
ACTATTGTCTGCGTGCGCGGCTGAAGGGCTTCAGGGTCATTGCGCTACCGACAGATGGGATCATCCACCGCGAATCCGCGACGCGAGGTTCCGAAGCCACGCCTGAGGTGCTGAGGATGCGTATCGCGAGCATGCGCCTGATAGCGGAGCGTTGGCGCGAGGCCGTGGATCAGGATCCCTTTTGCAATCCGCATGTAGATATGGGCGATCGGCCGCAAGCCGGATTTCCGTGGACTGACAGGGTGGGCAATCCGTGACGATCAAGGATTTTGCGCGAAGGGTCGTTCGCTACGTTCGGCGTGCCGTCCTGTCGCGGCGGCAGCAGATGCAGGGGGTGCTGGGCATCGAATGGGAGCATCGGCATCTTCAGGCATTGGCCGAGCTGGCCGGCGTCTTCGACCCGGAGTGGTATTTGACTGCCCACAAGGATGTCGCCATGAGCGGCATCGATCCGTTCGCGCACTATATGAACCATGGCTGGCGCGAACGGCGGAAGCCGGCGAACGGGATCGATATCGAAACCTATGCCGCTCTGGCTCCTGGGTTCCGGCCGGGCCACGACAATCCGATCGCGCACCTTTTGCGCAACGGCTTCGAGGACCCCCATCTCAAGGCGGTGCGGACGAAGCTCACCGAGCATAGGGTCATCCCCTTCCCGCGAAATCTGGAGGATGGCCTGTGCGTCAGCGGATATCTGTGCTCCGAGATTGGCCTGGGCCAGGCGGCACGTAATATTGTCTATGCCTGCGACGCGGCGCGTCTACCCGTTTCGTCTCGCGCCCTTGCTTTGCCAGGGCGCGAGAACGACGCCGAATTCGCAACCAAGTCCAACCCCGTGGTCGACCGCAAGGCTCAGCTCGTCGTTACCGGTCTGGCGGCCACCGAGCATTATCGCCAGGACATCGCGCCGGGCCGGTTGAACATCCTGTTTCCGTTTTGGGAGCTCGGAAGGATCCCGCGGGAGTGGCATGCCGCGATCCGTGATTTCGACGAGGTGTGGGCGCCTTCGCGCTTCGTGGCGTCCGCCTTCGATGAACTTTCAGGCATAACCCTGAAGCACGTGCCGCAGCCCGTGCGGCTCCCGTTGCATGTGCCGGCACCCCGCTCCGACCGCGCAACGCTGCGCTTCTTCACCTATCTGGACTTTGACTCCTACGTCGCGCGCAAGAACCCTCAAGCCGCGGTTAACGCCTTCCGCGCCGCCTTCCCATCGGCGAAGCGTGATGTCGAGCTCATCGTCAAAACGCGCGGCGAGCGCGATGAAGGGCTGCGGCAGTGGCTTGGCGACATGGCCGCGCAAGACGACCGGATCCAGATTGTGGACCACACGCTTGATCGCATGGGCGTGGATGCGCTGATGAGGGGGTGCGATGCGTTCATCTCGCTCCATCGCTCCGAAGGCTTCGGCTTTGGCGCCGCCGAGGCGATCGCGGCCGGAAAGGCTGTGGTGGCCACCGACTATGGCGGCACGACCGACTTCATCAATGAACTGACCGGATATCCCGTCGCCTATGCCTTGGAGCCGGTTCGCCACGGCGAATATGTGCAGACCAAAGGTCAGGTCTGGGCAACGGCGAACGCCGACGCCGCAGTCGAGGCCTTGCGCATGGTCTACGCTTCGCCCGGGGATGCCGAGGCGCGTGCGCGGCGCGGCTTCGCGTTCCTGAAGGAGCAGCAATCGCTCGTCGTGGTGGGCCGGCGTATTGCGCAAATCCTTTGGGAGCATGGTCTGATCCAGCAACCGACCGGGCCCGACACAACAGTGCCGGCCGGCCGTTCTTCGTAGCGGCCGGGGCAATTCCAGAAAAATCGTGAAACGGTTGGGCTCGCCGACTTCGCCGTAGCCTTCCGCCCGCAATTGCGTCAACAAAGCATGGTTCTCCGTTCCGTGAAACGGTGAACCACTCTCGAGCTGGAGCGAGCCTCGCGCGGTTCAGCCCCTGGCTGCCGCTTCGATCTTGGCGATGTCGATCTTGCCCATCTGCATCATCGCCGACATTACACGGCCGGCCTTGGCCCTGTCCGGATCCTGAAGCAGCCGCGGCAACTGCTCCGGCACGACCTGCCAGGACACTCCGAACTTGTCTTTTAGCCAGCTGCATTGGCCGGGCTCGCCGCCCTCGGTGAGTCTCTCCCAGAAATAGTCGACCTCTTCCTGCGTCTTGCAGTCGATCGACTGCGAGATCGCCTCGTTGAACTTGAAGTAGGGGCCGCCATTGAGCGCCTGGAACGGCACGCCGTCGAGCTCGAACGTGGTCAACAGCACTTTGCCCTCATCTGCGTGCCCCTCGGGCCAACGCATAACGCTCAGCACCTTTGAATTCTTGAAGATGGAGACGTAGTGGTTCATCGCCTCTTCGGCCTGGCCGTCGAACCACAGGCAGGTGGTGATCTTTTGCATGTCTTGCTCCTCTGGGCTGGTTTTCTGAAGGCTGCTTCACCATGAAACGGCTGACCAGGCGTTTGGTGCCTTAGTCCCTGCCGTTGGCCCAAGGACGGTCGAATCGGGCGCGATCCGACAGCACCGTGCGATTTTTCTGGCGAAACCTGGCGCATCGCAAAAGCGTGGCCAGACCAGCCGACGACGTATATAAGGCCTGCGGCTCAATTCCGGCTTTCCGCGCCCTCCCGACGCGATATGACATTAAGGACAGGTCAATGCCCGCCTATCGTTCCCGCACCACCACCCATGGCCGCAACATGGCCGGCGCCCGCGGCCTGTGGCGCGCCACCGGCATGAAGGACAGTGATTTCGGCAAGCCGATCATCGCCGTGGTCAACTCCTTTACCCAGTTCGTGCCAGGCCATGTCCATCTGAAGGACCTCGGTCAGCTGGTCGCGCGCGAGATCGAGAAGGCAGGCGGCGTCGCCAAGGAATTCAACACCATCGCCGTCGATGACGGCATCGCCATGGGCCATGACGGCATGCTTTATTCGCTGCCGTCGCGCGAGCTGATCGCCGACTCCGTCGAATACATGGTCAACGCGCACTGCGCCGACGCCATGGTCTGCATCTCCAATTGCGACAAGATCACCCCCGGCATGCTGATGGCCTCGCTGCGCCTCAATATCCCGACCGTCTTCGTCTCCGGCGGGCCGATGGAAGCCGGCAAGGTGGTGCTGGCCGGCAAGGCACAGGCGCTCGACCTCGTCGACGCCATGGTCGCGGCCGCCGACGACAAGATCTCCGACGAGGACGTCAAGGTCATCGAGCGCTCGGCCTGTCCGACCTGCGGCTCCTGCTCCGGCATGTTCACCGCCAATTCGATGAACTGCCTGACCGAGGCGCTCGGCCTGTCGCTGCCCGGCAACGGCTCGACGCTCGCCACCCACGCCGACCGCAAGCGCCTGTTCGTCGAGGCCGGCCATCTGGTCGTCGATCTCGCCCAGCGCTACTACGAGCAGGACGACGAAAGCGCGCTGCCGCGCAGCATCGCTTCCAAGGGCGCGTTCGAGAACGCCATGGCGCTCGACATCGCCATGGGTGGCTCGACCAACACGGTGCTCCACATCCTCGCCGCCGCGTATGAGGGCGACGTCGACTTCACCATGGAAGACATCGACCGCCTGTCGCGCAAGGTGCCGGTGCTCTGCAAGGTGGCGCCCGCCAAGTCCGACGTGCACATGGAGGACGTCCATCGCGCCGGCGGCATCATGGCCATCCTCGGCCAGCTCGACCGCGCAGGGCTGATCAACCGCGATCTGCCGACGGTCCACACCGCGACGCTCGGCGAAGCGCTCGACCATTGGGACATTTCCCGCACCTCCGCTGCGAACGTGCGCGATTTCTTCCTCGCCGCTCCCGGCGGTGTGCCGACGCAGGTCGCCTTCAGCCAGGACCGCCGCTGGGACGAGCTCGACCTTGATCGCGAGAAGGGCGTCATCCGCTCGGCTGAGACGCCTTTCTCCAAGGACGGCGGCCTTGCCGTGCTGAAAGGCAATCTGGCCCTCGACGGCTGCATCGTGAAGACCGCCGGCGTCGATGAATCGATCCTGAAATTCACCGGTCCGGCCCGGGTCTTTGAGAGCCAGGATGCCTCGGTCAAGGCGATCCTCGGCAATGAGATCAAGGCGGGCGATGTCGTCGTCATCCGTTATGAGGGGCCGCGCGGCGGACCCGGCATGCAGGAAATGCTCTACCCGACCAGCTACCTGAAGTCGAAACGCCTCGGCAAGGCTTGCGCGCTGATCACCGACGGCCGCTTCTCGGGCGGCACGTCGGGTCTGTCGATCGGCCATGTCTCGCCGGAAGCCGCTGAAGGCGGCGCGATCGGCCTGGTCCGGGACGGCGACAGGATCGAGATCGACATCCCCAACCGCACCATCCGCCTTGCCATCAGCGACGCCGAGCTCGACGCCCGCCGCGCGGCGATGGCGGCAAAAGGCGCGGATGCCTGGAAGCCGGAGGAAAAGCGCAAGCGCAAGGTGACGACCGCGCTGCGTGCCTACGCCGCCTTCGCCACCAGCGCCGACAAGGGGGCGGTGCGGGTCGTGCCGGAGTGATCGATCGAGGTTAGTGGTACTGGCCGTACCAAGGCCATTCCGCATCCGGAAGATAGGGCCAATCCGTTCGGGTTGGCAGCGATCGCTTTGCGTCCTCCGCTTGCTGCGGCGTCAGGAAGATGCCGAAAAGATCATTTCCGCCGTTCAGCGCATAGAAGCGCACGTCCGAACCGGCGAGTTGGTCGTTGATGATCTTGAAGAACACGTAGGTGGCCGTACCCCAGCTTCTGCCCTCGCTTTCCGGAACGTCCGGAGCGTATAACACGTATTCCTGCCCGGCTGCGCGCACGGCATATCTGGTCGTGTGTGTGTCGACGCTCTCCTCGATTGCGGTCGGGTTTTTCACATACTGCCGAAGCTCGGGCAAAACCTCTTGATAGGTCGTCGCCATTCCTTGTTCGGCGAGATTTTCCGCGTCGAGGTGACGCGCCTTGTCGTAGTCGAGGGCCATTGCAGGAGATCGCACGGCAAGGGTGCCCAACAAGGCCGATCGTAGAAAGGATATGAGCCGAGCTGCGCGCACAATCGCACTCCGTTATGGCATCAGCTGATACTCATAAAGTTTCTGATACACCCCGCCCTGCTTGAGCAGGACCTTGTGCGGGCCGCTTTCCACCACCTTGCCGCCCTCCAGCACCACGATCGTGTCGGCCTGGTGCACCGTTGACAGACGGTGAGCGATGACGATCGTCGTGCGCCCGACAGTGAGCTGCTGCAGCGCGTCGCGGAACAGCGCCTCCGACTCGGCGTCGAGCGCGCTGGTCGCCTCGTCGAGCAGCAGGATCTCGGCGTCGCGCAGCATGGCGCGCGCGATCGAGATCCGCTGGCGCTGGCCGCCGGACAGCAGCGAGCCGTTCTCGCCCACCTCCGTCTCGTAGCCCTTGGCCATGGCGGTGATGAAGTCATGCGCGTTGGCCGCCTTGGCGGCGGCCATCACCTCCGCGTCGGTCGCGTCCTCCCGGCCGAGGCGGATGTTGTGCATGACGGTGCCGGCAAATAGGAAAGTGTCCTGGCTGACATAGGCGATCTTTCCCCTGAGCGAGGCGAGCGTCGCATGGGAGATGTCCTGGCCGTCGAACAGCACCTTGCCGTCCTGCGGGTCGTACATGCGCATGATCAGGTTGAGGATCGTCGACTTGCCGCTGCCTGAAGGGCCGACCAGCGCCGTCATCCTGCCCGCCGCGAGCGTGAGGTTGAAGCCCTCGAAGACTGGCTGGCTTTCCGGGTAGGCGAAGCTGACATCCTCGAAGCGGATTTCGCCGGGCCCAACCCGTAGCGGCCTCGCGTCGGGCTTTTCGGCCAGGGTCAGCGGCCGGTCGGCGAGCTGGAACATCATGCGCACGCCGACGATGCCGGTCTCCAGCGAAATGCGCACGCGCGCCAGGCGCTTCGCCGGCTCATAGGCGAGCAGCAGTGCCCCGATGAAGGCCATGATGTTGCCCGGCATCTGGCCGCCCTGCAAAACCAGGAAACCGCTCACAAAGACCGCGCCGGCGATCGCCAGTCCGGCGAGCGTTTCCATCACCGGACTGGTGGCGGCTTCCAGCGTGGCTATGTTGTTGGCGCGGTTCTCGACATCGGAAACCGCCGTGTACATGCGCTTGCGCATCGCGCCCTCGAGATTGAAGGACTTCACGACACGCACGCCGACGGCCGTCTCCTGCATCACATGCACGATCTGGCCGAGCGAGCGGAATTCCATCTTGGCAATCTGGCGGACGCGCTTCAGGATCCGGTTGACGCCATAGATGGCCACGGGCCCGATGACGAAGCAGATCAGGGACAGCGCCGGCTGCTGCCAGATCATGACCAATACCAGCACGATCAGCGTCACCAGGTCCCGCACATAAGACGTGACGACGAGGTCGAGCACGCTGCGCGCGGCCTGCGCATTGTTGGTCATGCGGGTGATCAGATCGGACGACGAGGTCGCATGGTAGAATTCTATGCCTTGCGCCAGGATGCGGTCATAGATCTTGCGCTGACGGTCGGCGATAATGGCGTTGCCGACGCGGCTCATGAAATAGGCCTGGACGAAATTGGCGACGCCCTTGAGAAGGAAGATCACCGCGACCCCGACCGCGATCAGATTGACGCGGTCGAGCCTCTTATAGATCACGAATTCATTGGTGATCTCTTTCAGGATCCAGGCGCTGGCGCCGGTCGTGGCGGCAACCACCAGCATCGACAGTATGGCGGCGCCATAGCCGAATTTGTGCTCGTGGAAGGATTCCCTCACCAGCCTCGCGATTAGGCGCTGGTTTTCCGTCGAGCGGAAGATGCGAAACAATCGGCCGATCCCATGCCTGGCTGAAACGAATTTCGGATTCGCCACGAGGGCGAGAGGCGGCTTATAGAGCGAGTTGCCGCCGGATGGAACCTTTCGCACTTGCGGAACGAAACGACCGTGGCAGGGTGTCTTTTGCGCCACGACGGCAAGCTGATTCTTCAGGGGATGACGCAGATGGATTTCGACCTCATCGTGCGCGGCGGCACGCTGCCTGATGGCAGGGTTGCCGACATCGGCATCGCCGGCGAGACGATAGCGGCGATCGAGCCCGAACTCGCCGCCAAGGCAGGGGACGTGATCGACGCGCGTGGCAATCTGGTTTCGCCGCCCTTCGTCGACCCGCATTTCCACATGGACGCCACGCTCTCCTACGGCATTCCGCGCATCAACGCGTCGGGCACGCTGCTCGAAGGCATCGCGCTGTGGGGCGAGCTGAAGCCGCTGTTGACGCATGAGGCGGTGCGGGAATGGGCGCTCGCCTATTGCGACTGGGCGGTGTCGATGGGGCTGCTTGCCATCCGCACCCATGTCGATGTCTGTGACGACCGGCTGCTCGCGGTCGAAGCGCTCCTCGACGTCAGGAAGACGGTGGCGCCCTATATCGACCTGCAACTCGTCGCCTTCCCGCAGGACGGGCTTTACCGGTCGCCGACGGCTCGTGAAAACACCATCCGCGCGCTCGATCTCGGCGTCGACATTGTCGGCGGCATCCCGCATTTCGAGCGCACCATGGCCGACGGCACGCGCTCAGTAACCGAGCTCTGCGAAATCGCCGCCAAACGCGGTCTGATGGTCGACCTGCACTGCGACGAGACCGACGATCCGCTGTCGCGCCACATCGAACAGCTTGCCTATGAGACCGAGCGGCTCGGCCTGCAGGGCAGGGTGGCCGGTTCGCACCTCACCTCCATGCATTCGATGGACAACTACTACGTCTCCAAGCTGTTGCCGCTGATCGCCGAGGCCGGCGTGTCGGCGATCCCCAATCCGCTGATCAACATCATGCTGCAGGGCCGCCACGACACGTTCCCCAAGCGACGCGGCCTGACCCGGGTGAAGGAGATGCTGGCGCTTGGCATCCGCGTCGGCTGGGGCCAGGATTGCGTGCTCGACCCCTGGTATTCGCTGGGCACCGCCGACATGCTCGACGTCGCCTTCATGGGCCTGCATGTCGCCCAGATGTCGAGCCCTGCCGACATGGCGCGCTGTTTCGACATGGTCACCAACGTCAATGCCGCCATCATGGGCCTCGACCACCTCGGGCTTGCCGTCGGCAAGCGGGCGAGCCTCGTGGTACTCGACGCCGGCAATCCGAGCGAGGCCGTGCGCCTGCGCCCCGATCGCCTCTGCGTTATCGCACGGGGCAAGGTGGTGGCGGAACGGACCAAACAGGAGACGCGCCTGTCGATTGCCGGCCGGCCGTCACAGGTGAACCGGCGGCACACATCGGCGTAGCGCCAGCCGATTCCCGGCGCTGGTCTTACCGATTGCCCGAATTCCGCTCGTCAAACCGGCTGCTTGCGTCTAGGGAGCCGGTATGGCTCCATCGCTCGCCCGCAACCTCACGATCAGGAACGTTCTCCTCGCCGGCATCCTCTTGATGCTGGCTGGCGATTTCATGTTCGCGCTGAACGATGCGATGGGCAAATGGCTGGTCGCTTCCTTCTCCGTCGGCCAGGTGGTGCTGGTCCGCTCGATCGGCGCTTTCATCGTGCTTGGCCCGATGATCGTCAGCCAAGGGCCCGGCAAGCTGTTCGATATGGAGCGGCCGGTCTTGCAGCTTCTGCGCGTTGTCGCCACCACGCTCGACACCGGGCTGTTCTATGCCGCCGTCGTCTACCTGCCGCTCGCCGACGTGATGAGCTTCTACATGGCCGGACCGATCTACGTCGCCGCGCTGTCGCATCTGCTGCTCGGCGAGAAGATCGGCTGGCGCCGCTGGCTGGCGATCGTGGTCGGCTTCTGTGGCGTGCTGGTCATCCTGAAACCTTCCTCGGCCGCCTTCTCGCTGTCGTCGGCCTATGCACTGATCGGCAGCATCGCTTTCGCCTTCGCCATCATCCTCAACCGTCGCCTGCGCGGCACCAGCGACACCACGCTCGTCACCTGGCAGACGATCGGCACGCTGCTGGTCGGTGGGGTCTTGACCATCGGCGCCTGGCGCACACCGTCCGCGCTCGATCTCGGCGCCCTGCTGCTGCTCGGCGTCGTCTCCTGCTCCGCGCACCTGATGATCACCAGGGCGCTGAAGCTGGCGCCGGCCTCGACGCTGGCGCCGCTGCATTACAGCCTGCTTCTGTGGGCGATCGTCTTCGGGCTGGCCTTCTTCGGCGACGTGCCGAGCCCCCGCATCCTGGTCGGTTCGGCGATTGTTGTGCTTGCCGGCATCTTCATCTTCCATCGCCAGAAGGTGGTGGAGACGGTGGTTCCCCCGGAGAACGTGCCGAAGGGCGTGAACTAGGGCTCGCAGTTCTGGCGGCTAACCCTTGCGTATCGCCGCAAGGTGCAGCGAGAACTCCGCCGTCTCCATCAACGCCTTGCAGCGGACGAAGCGGCCGTCGGCATAGGCGCGGAAATCGTCGACCGGATTGTTGTTGGCGAGCTGGATCAACCCCCACAGCGTCCAGAGAAGGTCGCACATGGCCTTGTAGATGACGACGCGGCCGCGCTCGGCGGGCTTCGGCGCGCGGCCGAAATAGGCGAGCATCAATTCCTCGTCCTGCGCGGCGTCGAACTTGCCTTCGACGGAGAGATCGCCGAGGTCCCAGTGCGGATCGTTCATGCCCGAATATTCCCAGTCGACGATCCACATCCGGTCGCCCGTATCGAGAAAATTCTCGCACAGCGGATCGCAGTGGCAGGCGACAATGGGAATGGGGTGGGTTGCAAGTGCCGCCCGCACGCTGTCGGCCTCCCGCACCACGTCGTGATAGCCTTCGGGCAGCGCGACATCCTTGGTCGACAGCACCTTGAGATAGTCGTCGATCATCGCAAACAGCTCGAAGCGGAAGGGAAACATCGCGCCGGATGAGTGCAGCTTGCGGAAGGCTTCCCCCGCGCGTGCCGGGCTGCCGGGCCTGGTCTTGAACTTCTCCGGCGACATCGTCTCGGCGCCGGCGACATAACGGGTCACCAGCACACCAGTTCCGGCGTCGGCATGCAGCACCTCGGGGCTGACGCCGGCCTTGGCCGCCTCGCGCGCCGCCACCGCCTCATTGGCACGGTTGATATACTCCTCGGTGCCCTTGCCGGGGATGCGCAGGCAAAGATCGCCGGCCCTGTAGACGAGATTGGTCAGGCCGCCGAGCCGCTCCAGCGGTCCCTGGTAGCCCGCCAGCACCGGAATCGCGGCCAATGCCGCGCGTGCCTCGTCCATCACTATGCCCCCGTGTTTACCTTCACACCTTGTTTATGGAGGAACGGTTCCACAATTTTCGCCATTTGGCTATCATCCGATCAGAGTCGACTCGATCAGGCGGCGGCAACAGAAAGATGGCAGACAGCAAGCATCTTGGACCGCTCACCGCGGCCTACGCGGCGAAGCGGCCGGAAGAGGTGGCAGCACTTTACGACCGCTGGTCCGAGACCTACGACGCCGACATGTCGGCGGCCGGTTATCGCCATCCGACGATCTGCCTGGCGCTGATCGCCCGCCATCTGCCGCGCGGCGCCGCGCCGCTGCTCGATGCCGGGGCCGGCACCGGCCTGATCGGCGAATGGCTTGCCATCACTGGCTACCCCGAGGTCGAGGCGCTTGATATTTCGCAAGGTATGCTGGACAGGGCTGCCGCCAAAGGCGTCTACACGGCGCTTCACTGCCTGGCGATGGGTGGGCCATTGCCCTTCGCGGACAACGCCTATGCCGGCATCGTCTCGGCAGGCGTCTTCACTTCAGGCCATGTCGGCGCCGAGGGTCTGGACGAGTTGATCCGCATCTGCCGGCCGGGCGGGGTGATCGTGCTGACGGTCAAGAACACGCTGTGGGAGGCCGGCTTTGCTAAGCGCGTCGCCGCGCTCGAGGCAGGGCGCACGGTCGGCTGCGTCGAAGAGACCGCGCCCTATGTCTCAATGCCCGGCGAGGCCGACACCGTGCCCAGCCGCGGCCTAGTCCTGCGCGTGATCTGAGGCCCTAGGCTTTGATCTTTTCCCCGGCCGGATCGTACAGCGGCTCGAGATGGATCTTTGCCGGCGTCCGCTCCATCGCCACCACCAGCTCATAGTCGCCGGAGGCGAGAAAATCGTCGCCCACGCCGGCTGCGTTGCGCACATAGCCGTAGCCGATGTTCCTGCCCAGCGTGTAGCCATAGCCGCCGCTGGTGAGGTAACCGACCGGCTCGCCGTTGCGCAGGATGGTCTCGCGTCCGACCAGCACGATCGCGGGGTCGTCGACAGTGAAGCCGGCAAAGCGTTTCTTCAGCGCCTCGCCGGCGGCGTTCTCTAGTGCCCTTCGGCCGACGAAGTCGGTGTTCTTGCGAAGCTTCACCGCCCAGCCGAGGCCAGCCTCCTGCGGCGTGTCGTTGGGCGTGATGTCGGAACCCCAGGCGCGGTAGCCTTTCTCCAGCCGCAGCGATTCCAGCGCCCGGTAGCCGATCGGGCGAATATCGTGCGCCTCGCCTGCCGCCATCAGCGCGTCGAACACCTCGCCGGTCGCCGCGATCGGCACATGCAGTTCCCAGCCGAGCTCGCCGACATAGGTGACGCGCAACGCCTTGACCGTGTGGCCGACGATCGTGATCTCGCGCGCATGGCCGAACGGGAAGGCGGCGTTGGAGACATCCGCGTCGGTCACTGCCGACAGCACGTCGCGGGCGCGCGGCCCCATCAGTGTCAGCGTGCCGAAATCCTCAGTGACATCCTTCAGCGCCACGTCGAGCCCCTTGCCGACATGGTCCTCGATCCATGACAGATCATGCGTGCGAAAACCGGTGCCGGTAACGATGTAGAACCTGTCCTCGCCGAGCCGAGAGACGGTCAGGTCCGCCTCGATGCCGCCGCGCGTGTTGAGGAGTTGCGTATAGGTCAGCCGGCCGACCGGCTTGTTGACGTCGTTTGCGCAGATCCAGTCGAGCGCTTTCAGGGCATCCGCGCCGGTCATCTCGTATTTGGCGAAGGACGACTGGTCGAAGATGCCAACCTTCTCGCGCACATGCCGATGTTCCTCGCCGACCGCCGGGAACCAGTTCTGCCGGCCCATGGAGTAAATGTCCTGCGGCTCCACAGCGTCGGGCGCGAACCAGTTCGGCCGCTCCCAGCCGAGCTTCGAGCCGAACACGGCGCGGTGCTGCCTCAGCCGCTCATAGAGCGGCGAGACGATGCGCGGCCGGCCCGACAGATATTCCTCATGCGGAAAGCCGATCGTGTAGTGCTTGCCGTAGGCTTCCAGCGTGCGGTCGCGCACCCATTGCCGATCGCGGTGCAGGTTGGAAAAGCGCCTGATGTCGACCACCCAGAGGTCGAGCGGCGCCTCGCCGTCGACCACCCATTGCGCCAGCACCCAGCCGGCGCCGCCGCCCGACGCGATGCCGAAGGCGTTGAAGCCGGCGCCGACGAACATGTTGGCGCATTCGGGTGCCGCGCCGAGGATGAAATTGCCGTCCGGCGTGAAGCTTTCCGGCCCATTGATCATCTGCTTGACGCCGGCATGGGCCAATGCCGGCACACGCTCGATCGCCTGCGCCATATGCTGCTCGAAATGATCGTAGTCGTCGTCGAACAGCCGGAATTCCCAGTCATTGGGAACGTCGCCTGTCGTCCAAGCTTGCGGGTTCGGCTCATAGCCGCCCATCACCAGCCCGCCGACCTCTTCCTTGAAATAGGTGCGGCGGTCGGGGTCGCGTATCGTCGGCGCGTCGGTCGCCCGCCCCTCGATCTTTTCGGTGATGATGTACTGGTGCTTGACCGGCTGCAGCGGCACGTTGATGCCGGCCATCGCGCCGACCTGGCGGGCCCACTGCCCGGCGCAGTTCACCACCTTGTCGCAGGCGATGTCGCCCTTGTCGGTCTTCACCGCGGTGATGCGGCCGTCCTTTATCGCGAAGCCGGTGACGCGCACCTCCTCGAACAGTTTCGCGCCATGTATGCG
>NZ_RZOT01000105.1:0-12892 GCF_003999085.1 Mesorhizobium sp. M4A.F.Ca.ET.090.04.2.1 | reverse complement strand
TTGCGCCACTGCGTGAAGGCGAACAGGCCTATGGTCAACGGTCCCGCCGCGAACCGCTCGACCGGCCCCTTCGCGGCCGTGCCGATCGTGCGGATGCCAAGCCGCTCCATCGCCCGAACGGTCTCCTCGAAACCCGTAACGCCCTGGTCGAGCATATGGTTGTTGGCCAACGACAGGACGAGTTTTTCGCGCGCAATGCCGACCGCCGCCAGGGCGTCGGCAAGAAAACGCTCCGTCATCGCATGATGCGTGCCGAGCCTTGTGCCCACGACCGCGCGCGGCCGCTCGACGACGGGGCTTTCGCAATTGCCGACCACCATGTCGGCGGAAGCGAGCAGTGCAGCGATGGCCGGATCGCACTCCGGTGCCCTGCGATTGGCGACAGCCGAGATGTCGCCGATGAAGGCCAGCCTCACCTTCCGCGCCGGCGGCTCGATCAGGGTCGCGGCCTGTGGCGCAAAACCCCGCGCATCGCCGCCAAGCGATGGCCGCAGGAAACGGGGCAGCCAGGACAATTTGTAGGTGAGCGGATAGTTCGACACGCAATGCCCATTCGTTTGCCCTGTGTAAACCGTCTGCCCGGCAGGAGGAAGCAGCAGGCGCAGCGCCGCAAATCCGTGTATTGTCGCCGGACCGGACGGAAGGATCCACCATGAAGCGATTGTCGGGCCTTGCCGCATCAGCCCTGTTTTTGCTCCTGCCGCTTGTCTCTCCTGGCGCCGCTGCCCCGGATCCCGCAGCCCTGTTCGAGGCCAGAACCGTCGCCGACCGCGACAGCGCGCTGGCCGCGCTGGAGACAGCCGCGCCCGGCGATCCAGCATCGGCCTACGCGGCCGGCGCCGGCGAATTCTTCACCGCCCTGGAGATCCTGGGCGGCGGCCTGCATCGCCACGGTTTCGAAAGCCCGCAATCCTTCATGCTGCCCTTGATGCGGCTGCCGGTGCCGGACAATCCCAATCCCGAGCCGCTCACCTACGAGGAGTTCAGGGCCATACTGGTCGCCTTCCGCGACCGGCTGCAGAAATCCGCCGCCATGCTGGGTTCCGTGCCGGCCGAAGCCGATATCGGCATGGCCATCGACCTCACCCGTCTCGGCATCGATCTCAACGAGGACGGCAACATCGCCCCGGACGAGAGCGCCGCCGCGATCATGGCCGCGCTGTCGCGCGGCGGCGCGCCGGACGGGCCGGCGCCGGCGCTGACCTTCCGCTTCGACCACGCCGACGGTTACTGGCTGCAAGGCTATGCCGAGTTCCTGATGGCGCAGGCCGACTTCTGGCTGGCGCATGATTTCAAGACCATGTTCGACGGCTCGTTCCACATGCTGTTCCCGCGCGCCAAACTGCCGCTGCAGGACGTGCTCGTGCCGCCGGACGGCGGCATGAGCGGCTCGATCTTCGCTTCCGAATGGCGCTTCGCCGACTTCATCTCGCTGGTGCATCTGGTCAACTGGCCGGTGGTCGAGCCGGAACGCCGACAGGCCGCGCGCCGCCATCTGCTGGAGATGATCCGGCTGTCGCGCGAGGACTGGAAGGCGATCCGCGCCGAGACCGACAACGACCGCGAATGGCTGCCCGGTCCAAAGCAGATGGGCCCGAACCCGCTCACCGGCCTCGAAGTCGGCGAGGAACAGGTCACGGCCTGGCTCGCCACGCTCGATATGGCCGAGGACCTGCTCGAGGGCCGCGTGCTGCTGCCGCATTTCCGCATCACCGGCAAGGGCATCAACATGAAGCGCTTCTTCGACGAGCCGAAGACGTTCGATCTGGTGCTGTCGATCACCGGCCCGGCGATTGCGCCCTATTTCGAGAGCGGCAGAATCCTGACCAGCGACGACTTCGACCAGATCCAGCGCGAGTTCGGCGGCGCCGGATTCCTGACCTTCGCGCTATGGTTCAATTGAGGGCGGCCCGCCATCGCTCCTGACAGCCTTCTGTCAGCAGCATCGGTGGCGGGTGCGTGCCCAGTCACTCCGCTCTTTCCATTTCGGGCGAGTCCTCCCATATTCGGGCCATGGCCAAACACCCCGACAAGAAGACGCCGCCACCGGCGCTGGACGACCGTGGCGCGCCGAAGCGGCGCCCGCTGACCGAATTCCTCGACGCCGCCGAGTCGCTCGAGCCCGGCGGCTTTGCCGAAGCGCCGCAGGCCGACTTTACTGGCACGCCGCTGACCGGCTCGATTTCCGATTGGGCCGGGCAGATCGAGCGCGAGGCGGAAAAGCAGCCGAAGGCGAAAGCACCCAAGAAGATCCCTGAACGCTCGTCCGCGCCCGGGCGCACGGCGCGCGGCACCTCGATGGGCGGCGCGGCGTCGGCCAAGGAGCGTACGGCCGCGGGGCTCAACCCGGTCGCCGGCCTAGACATCAGCCTGGAGGATGCCGAGTCGATTTCGTCCGGCGGCGTCACCGCCACGGTGGCCGCGCTATCGGCGCTGATCGAGTCCGGCAATCCGCTGCACAAGGACGGCGTGCTGTGGACGCCGCACCGCCCTACCCGGCCGGAAAAGTCGGAAGGCGGCATCGCCATCAAGATGGTGTCGGATTTCGAGCCGGCCGGCGACCAGCCGACGGCCATCAAGGACCTCGTCGAAGGCGTCGACCAGAACGACCGCACCCAGGTGCTGCTCGGCGTTACCGGTTCGGGCAAGACCTTCACCATGGCCAAGGTGATCGAGGAGACGCAGCGCCCTGCCCTGATCCTGGCGCCCAACAAGACGTTGGCCGCCCAGCTCTACGCCGAGTTCAAGAAGTTCTTCCCCGAAAACGCCGTCGAGTATTTCGTCTCCTACTACGACTACTACCAGCCCGAGGCCTATGTGCCCCGGACCGACACCTATATCGAGAAGGAATCCTCGATCAACGAGCAGATCGACCGCATGCGCCACTCGGCGACGCGCTCGCTCTTGGAACGCGACGACGTCATCATCGTCGCTTCGGTCTCCTGTATCTACGGTATCGGCTCGGTCGAGACCTACACGGCGATGACCTTCCAGATGCAGATCGGCGACCGGCTCGACCAGCGCGCCTTGCTCGCCGATCTCGTCGCCCAGCAGTACAAGCGCCAGGACATCAACTTCGTCCGCGGCTCTTTTCGCGTGCGCGGTGACACCATCGAGATCTTCCCGGCTCACTTGGAAGATCGCGCCTGGCGCATCTCCATGTTCGGCGACGAGATCGAGCAGATCACCGAATTCGACCCGCTCACCGGCCAGAAGACCGGCGAGCTGAAAAGCGTCAAGATCTACGCCAACTCGCACTATGTGACGCCGCGCCCGACCTTGAATCAGGCCATCAAGTCGATCAAGGAAGAGCTCAAGCATCGCCTGCAAGAGCTTGAAAAGGCTGGCCGTCTGCTGGAGGCGCAGCGCCTGGAACAGCGCACCCGCTTCGACCTGGAGATGCTGGAGGCGACCGGCTCCTGCGCCGGCATAGAGAACTATTCGCGCTATCTGACCGGCCGCCAGCCGGGCGATCCACCGCCGACGCTGTTCGAATATGTGCCCGACAATGCGCTGATCTTCATCGACGAAAGCCACGTCACCGTGCCGCAGATCGGCGGCATGTATCGCGGCGACTTCCGCCGCAAGGCGACGCTGGCGGAGTACGGCTTCCGCCTGCCGTCCTGCATGGATAACCGACCGCTGCGCTTCGAGGAATGGGACGCCATGCGTCCCCTTTCCGTCGCCGTTTCGGCAACGCCCGGCGGCTGGGAGCTCGAGCAATCCGGCGGCGTCTTCGCCGAGCAGGTCATCCGACCGACCGGCCTGATCGACCCGCCGGTCGAGGTGCGCCCGGCCAAGAGTCAGGTCGACGACGTCGTCGGCGAGATCCGCGAGACGACCAAGGCCGGCTACCGCACGCTGGTCACCGTGCTCACCAAGCGCATGGCAGAGGACTTGACCGAATATCTGCACGAGAACGGCATTCGCGTCCGCTACATGCATTCCGACATCGACACGCTGGAGCGCATCGAGATCCTGCGCGACCTGCGCCTCGGGGCCTTCGACGTGCTGGTTGGCATCAACCTTCTGCGCGAGGGTCTCGACATTCCCGAATGCGGCTTCGTCGCCATCCTCGATGCCGACAAGGAAGGGTTCCTCCGTTCGGAAACCTCGCTGATCCAGACCATCGGCCGCGCCGCCCGCAACGTCGACGGCAAGGTCATCCTCTACGCCGACCAGATCACCGGCTCGATGGAGCGGGCGATGGCCGAGACCAACCGTCGCCGCGAGAAGCAGATGGAGTGGAACGCGGCCAACGGCATCACGCCGGAATCGGTCAAGTCGCGCATCGCCGACATCCTCGACTCCGTCTACGAGAAGGACCACGTCCGCGCTGACATCTCGCAGTTCACCGACGATGCCGGTGCGATGATGGGCAACAACCTGAAAACCCATCTCGAGGCGCTCGACAAGCAGATGCGCGACGCCGCCGCCAATCTCGATTTCGAGAAGGCCGCTCGCGTCCGCGACGAGATCAAGCGGCTGCGCGAGATGGAGCTTGCCATCTCCGACGATCCTCTGGCGCGCGAGGTGGAAAGCCAGAGCCCGGCCTCGGGCCGCGAAAAGGGCAAGCACAACAAGGGCGTGGCGAAACATCGTACCGCGGAGGAACAGGAACGTTTCCGCAGGCTCGACGAAACACGTGCCGCCGAAGAGGCGGCCAAGGCTGCCCGCCCCAACATGTTCCGCAAGCCGCATCTCGACGAGATGGGCGCCGACGGCGCCGTACCGGTGAAGAAGCCGCTCTTCGCCAAGCCGTCGATCGACGACATGGGTCCCGGCACCGACATGCCGACACCGGCCGGCGCGGTGTCTCGCTCGCTGTTCAAGAAGCAGTCGGCGCAGGAAGCGCATGGCTCCGATTTCGGCATCCCCGGCGAGCCCACCAAACCTCTGTTCAAGAAGAACTCGCTCGACGAGATGACAGTGCGGCGGACCGAAAAGCCCGTCGAAGGAAAAGTGCCGGCGAAACCAAAGCCAATCTCCCCCCATGTGGAGGAGATGTCCGGCAGGACAGAGGGGGGCGCGAAGGAACGCGACGATTCCCCTAAACCAATCGTTCGCCAGCGCGCCGGCATCGGCTCCTACGAAGATCCGGGCGACGAGCGCCGCCAGAATCGGAGACCGAGCAAGACTGGGCGGCCGGGACGGTAGGCCGAGTGGCATGGCATCAGCGCCGCCCCTAACCCGTCTGGCGGCGGCTCTCCTCGCAAACGGGGAGAGGCCGCATCGATTTATGTTGTCGACTTCACGCTAACCAGCCCGACATTGACGCGCGTGCTTGAAGCATTGGATCCCGATGTCGTCGGCAACGCAGCTAGACAACACTTGGAAGGGAGGGAAATTCCGACCGAAAGCGTTGCCAATACACCAATCTGTTTTCCCCTTCGGTAAGTTTGCCCAGTACTTCGCCAATTGCGACTTTCGTATTTTTTCCTCTTTAAGACAATTGCGAAGGTTCTCCGATTTCACATCTCGATTTTTCAAATAGCAGTAATAGTCACTTTTGAGGGCTGAAAAGGCGGCATCCACAGTTGGCTCGCCGGGGCTGCAAAATACGCGACCGTCGAGGCAGGCCTTCCCCAAGGCGGAGGCCACAAAAGAGCTAACTGTACCATATGTTTGAAATTGCACCACTGTTATATACTTCTTCAATAGATCGCTTTCGCGTCGTTCAACGAGGTGCCAATAGGGTTGAATTGTGGCTCTCATTGTTTTTTCAAACACGAGGCACTTGTCCTTCTCCACCTGCTGCTCCGTCTTGTCGAGCATTTTCGACACTAAGGCCGTGCAAGCCTTCCGTGTCCAAATCTGGAAAAGGCAACTGCTCCGCAGCGTTGGCGAATTGCGAAGTCAGCAAAGTTGTCGCAAGAAAAAGGATTCGCACCATGCCCACCTGTATGCCCTCCGTAGATCGCACCCAGCTTGGAGTGAGGAAGCAATAGTGTCAAAAGGGAAAATATCCAAGAAGCGATATCCCTGGAGGTTGCTAGCGCAACGCGTCTGACCCATTGGTGCGGATCAAGTCCATCACAGTTCTCCTTTCATTGCGGTTGTGCGCCAAGGCAAGGATATCGTGCAAAAGGCACTCCCTTGCTACCATCCCCACCTTGGTGTAATCGCTCCACGTCACTCAAACGTCTCGAAAGGAGGGCTGCGTGTTTATCGATCACCATCGTCAGCGTGGCCCGATTTCTGCCCTGCGAGCTTGCTTGCAGGGCTGACCAGGACGGTCCGGGAACTTCCCGCTTCGATTTTTGGTCTGCCCTTCGTGGTGCCGCTGAGCTTGGCCTGATGGCCGGTCCGCGCACCGTCAAAGTGCATCAGCCGGACACCGGCAAGACCAGAGAAATCGACATGGCCCTGATCAGCCTCAAATCGCTCGGCGTCACCATGAGTGCGCCGCTCTTCTCCAACCTCGACCTCAGCATCGGCGCGGGCGACCGGCTCGGCATCGTCGCCGCCAACGGCCGCGGCAAATCCACTTTGCTCAAATGCCTGACCGGCGAAATGGAGGCCACCTCCGGCGACATCACCCGCACGCGCGGCCTGCGTGTCGGCCATGTCGAGCAATCCGTCCCCGACACGCTTCTCGACCGCAGCTTCCATCAGGTGGTGGCCGATGCCTTGTCGCCCGAGCAGGCCGATAGCGAGTTGTGGCGGGTAGACATCGTTCTTGATTCCCTCGACGTGCCGGAAGAGATGCGCGGCCGGCCGATGCGCGCGCTCAGCGGCGGCTGGCAAAGGCTGGCGCTGATCGCCCGCGTCTGGGTCACCGATCCGGACGTGCTTCTGCTCGACGAGCCGACCAACCATCTCGACCTGGCGAAAATCGGCCAGCTGGAAAACTGGCTCATCGGACTGCCGCGCGAGGTGCCGGTGGTGATTGCCAGCCACGACCGCGCCTTCCTCGATGCCACCACCAACCGCACGCTGTTCCTGCGCCCGGAGCAGTCGCGGGTGTTCCCGCTGCCCTATTCGCGGGCGCGCGAGGCGCTCGATGAGGTCGATGCCTCGACGGCGCGCAAGTTCGAGCGCGACATGAAGGTCGCCCAGCAACTCCGCCGCCAGGCGGCCAAGCTCAACAACATCGGCATCAATTCGGGCAGCGACCTGCTAACCGTCAAGACCAAGCAGCTCAACCAGCGGGCGGAGAAGCTGGAAGACGCGGCCCAGCCGGCGCATCGCGAGCGCTCGGCGGGCGCGCTCAGGCTCGCCAACAGCGGCACGCACGCCAAGGTCTTGATCACGCTCGACGACGTGGCCGTGGAAACGCCCGACGGCACGCTGCTGTTCCGGACCGGCAAGCGCCACATCTGCCAGGGCGACCGCATCGTGCTGCTCGGCCGCAACGGCGTCGGCAAGTCGCGCTTCGTCACCCTGCTCCGCAACGCCGTCACCGAGCCGGAAAGCGCGCGCAACGTGAAGGTGACGCCGTCGACGGTACTCGGCTACAGCGACCAGGCTCTGTCGGGCATGAGCGGCGACGACACGCCGCTGGCGATGGTGACGCGCAGATTCGACATCGGCGAGCAGCGCGCCCGCTCGCTGCTCGCCGGCGCCGGCGTCGCAATTGACATGCAGGCGCGCCGGATCGGGCTCTTGTCGGGCGGGCAGAAGGCGCGGCTGGTGATGCTGGCGCTCAGGCTTGCCAATCCCAATTTCTACCTGCTCGACGAGCCTACCAACCACCTCGACATCGATGGCCAAGAAGCCTTGGAAACGGAACTGCTAGCGCATCAGGCGAGCTGCGTTCTCGCCTCGCACGACCGCGCCTTCATCCGCGCCGTCGGCAACCGCTTCTGGCCGATCGAGAAGCGGCGGCTGACCGAGGTCGACGACCCCGAGGATTTTTTCCGAGCGGCCGCCGAAACGGGCGGTTGAGGTAGCTCGACAAAAAAGTCCCGACGACCTGTCGGATCGCCGGGATGCGCCACGTCCTTGGGATGCCGACACGATAATGCCGGCATCAACCAGGGAGAATTCATCATGTCGGTCCTGTCATCCATCGGTCGCATCGCAACCCGGTACGCGGCGGCGCGCGCCCGCTACCGCAGCGAGCGTATCTTGCTTTCGCTGCCTGCCGAACTGCGCAAGGACATCGGCGTTCCGGAAATCTTCGACGTGCAGAACAGCCGTCGCGCCCGCGCGGCAACCTGCTCGGCCAGGGTGATTTGACGGGCGACCAGCCCGGCGCGGTTTCGGCGGTTCTAAAAAAATCCGAGACCCGTGTAGGATCGCGGCCGCCTCGTTCGTCCTGTGGTTCGCAAGGTCAGACCAAAACGCAAAGAGGAGCAAGCTATGACCGACCAGACCCCCGTTCAGCCGGCAGCGAAAGTGCTCGGCGGATTGACCCCCTATCTGCAGCTCGACGGCGCCTTCAAGGCTGCCGAATTCTACAAGAAGGCTTTTGGCGCCGAGCAGGTGTTCTTCTATCCGCCGGATGAGCAGGGCCGCACCATGCACATCCATCTCCACATCAACGGCTCGACGCTGATGATCTCCGACTTCTATCCCGAGCACGGCATGTCGCCCGTGAAGCCGCAGGGCTACACGATGCAGCTCCATCTCGGCAGCGACGACATCGAGGCCTGGTGGAAGCGCGCCGTCGACGCCGGCTGCGAGGTCGTCATGCCGCTGCAGGTGATGTTCTGGGGCGACCAGTGGGGCAACATGCGCGATCCGTTCGGTGTCGAATGGGCGATGAACGCGCCTGTCAAGAAGGCATAGGAGAAGCACGATGTCCTATGTCGATGGTTTCGTTCTCGCCGTCCCCAAGGCAAATCTCGACGCCTACAAGAAGATGGCTGGGCAAGCAGGCGCCATCTGGATGGAGTACGGCGCGCTTTCCTATGTCGAATGCATCGGCGACGACGTGCCCTATGGCGAGCTCACCTCGTTCCCGCGCGCCGTGCAGGCCAAGGATGACGAGGTCGTCGTCTTTGCATGGGTTGTCTACGAGTCGCGAAAACGGCGCGACGAAGTGATGGCGAAGATAATGGTCGACGAGCGGCTGAAGGCCGATTGGCCGACAATGCCGTTCGACGGCAAGCGCATGATCTTTGGCGGCTTCCAGACGTTCATCGAGCTTTGAGCCATCGCTTCGTCATACTATGGCGGAGCAAGGAGCGAAGCGACGCGGCGCAGACCATAGTATCCATGCCGTGACCTAAAGGCGCTGCAACGGTGCAGAATTCTGCTCCGCTGCATCCTTCGATCGAGGTCACGGAATGGATCCTAGGGTCTTCGCGACGGAGCTGTGCTCCTGCTTCGCCCTAGGATGACGAAGCTGAGATGCTTCGGCCGGTGACCAGCACGCTACGCCAGCCTGTCCAGCAGCGGCTTCAGCCTGTCCCCATAACGCTTCCACAGGTCGACCGAGCCCTGATACATCGGCTGGCGCACCTGCGCGGCCGAGGCCGTGCGCACCGGACGGTCAGTCTCGTGGAAGGACAGCACCTTGTCGTCCCAGGGCAGGCCGAGATGCGCCATCAGTGCCCGCGTCTGCCCTTCCTGGTCGGCAACGAAATCTTCATAGCGCACATCGTGCACGACGCCGGGCAGCACGTTGCGCCAATGCGCCATGATGTCAGTGTAGAGATTGTGGAAGTCGGCGAGCTCGCCGAGATCATAGCCGTAGCGGTGGCTGTCGCCGCGGAAATGCACCTTGTAGATCGACAGGCAGGTCGCCGCCGCGTCGCGCGCGCAATGGATGATCTTCGCATGCGGCAGCATCAGATGGATGAAGCCGACCAGCAGGAAGTTGCCGGGCATCTTGTCGGTGACATGCCTGAAGCCCGAATAGCGGGCATGCAGCATGTCGAGATAGGCCTCGCCGGCCTCGGCAAAGGCCTTGTCGGGCATGTCGGCGATGCCTTGCGGAAAGCCGCCCTTCATGGTGAGCGGGAACTGCTTGCCGACCGCTGTCTTCAGGATGCTGAGCTCGCCCGCGCCATAGACCTGCGGATGGCTGGCGATGATCTGCTCGACCAGCGTGGTGCCGGAACGCGGCATGCCAACGACGAAGATCGGCGTGTCGTCGGCGATCGAACTTGGCTTGTGCTTTTCGAAGAACGCCTTGTCGAAGGTCGCCTTCATCGCCTCGAATTCGTCGCGCGTCCTCGCCGGGTCGTACTCGATGCCAGTGCGGCGGATGGCGTTGCCCTCGGCGAAATAGTCGAAGGCGCGGGGATAGTCCTTGAGGTCGTCATTGGCCTTGCCGAGGCCGAAGGAGAGCTGCATGCGCGCCAGGCTTCCCTGCGGCGCCTTGGCGTGCTGCGCCTCCATGCCGGCGAGTTCGGCGTCGCGCTCGGTCTGCCGCTTGACCTGGGTCAGCAGCAGCCAGGCCCTTGCCATGGCGGGATCGATCGCCAGCGCCTGCCGGGCAAGGCTGGAGGCCTCATCCAGCTTGCCCTTCTCCATCATCCCGACGCCCAGCCCGTATAGCAAGTCGGCGTCCTTCGGCCGGATCGTCAGCGCCTCGCGGAACACCGCGATCGCCTCGTCCAGCCGTCCCGCCTCCTGCAGCGTCTCGGCAAGGCCGATGCGGGCGCGCACATGAAACGGGTTGCGCCCGATAGTGCCGCGATAGATGTCTTCGGCGCCCTCGAACTGGCCGAGTTGCTTCAGTGCCGAGCCGAGATTGTCGCGCGCCGCCAACTGGTCCGGCCGCAACGTCACCGCCTTGCGGAAATAATCGACGGCGGCCGCGACGCGGCCGAGGTCGCGCAGCACGGTGCCGAGATTGTTGAGGAAATCGGGATTACCGGGCTGCAGACGCACCGACTGCTCGATCAGCGCCAGCCCGTCGGCGCTGCGTCCGGTCTGGTGCAGCAACAGTCCCAGGAAATGCGCGGCGGCGGCATGGTTCGCCTTCTGCGCCAGCACCTGCCGGTACAGGATCTCCGCCTCTTGCCGGCGGCCGGCCTGATGCAGTTGCAGCGCCTGCTGCACGCGCTGATCGAGCCCCAGCGTCTGCCCGCCAGGGCCGGAAACCGCGCCTCGTCTTGGATCTCTGGTGATGGGAAACCTGCCGTGTTTGTCCGCTTGCCGGACCTAAGCCATGCGGCCGGCAGTTTCAAGACGCATCGGCTTCGCCGGTCACTGATGAAATTGCCCATCTCCTTGGCAAAGGGAGTCAGGCAGGACCTCGCCGCCCGGGACGGCGGGGTTCTATGTTCTCAGCACGGACCGTCGTCGATGATGCGATAGTCCGCCGCGCGGGCCTCGCAGGCATTCGGGAAAGTGCGCAGTTGCCCGCCTCGACGGGCACAGACCGGAGCGTATTCGCGGGTGCAGAATGTCGGCTCGTCGCCACCGCCGCCGTCGCGGCATGGGCCATCGCGCACGATGCGGTATCCGGCCCGATCGGCAAGGCAGGCATTGGCGAAGGTCTGGCGGTCGCCGCCGCGGCGGGCGCAGACCGGCTCATACTCCCTGGTGCAGAATTGCGGCTCCGGCCTTGGCGGCCGCGGGCGCGGTCCCGGTCCTTCGTCCACCACCACCGTGCATGCCGCAAGCAGTGCCGACAGGAACAGGAGAGCAAAGCCCTGTCGCGAGAAAAGCGTCGTAAGGAATTTCATCAATGCCTCCCGGCGCACGACCCCGAAGATCACGCGCAAAATCATAGTGCAATGGACCCGCTCCCGCGCAAAACACGCTTGCCGATCCTCGCCATTCCTCTGACAAATGCAACCCCCGTTTGCGGACGACATGGCGCTGCCGCTGGCGCCATTCGGCTGTCCGCGAGGGGCCGCTGGCCCATGCGTGGCCCGGCTCTGGCCGATGACCGGGCATGGCGCCGGGTCTATCGAAGTGCTGCGTCGGCGCGCTCATCGGGCCCACCCGCGGCGCTGTCTTGCAACCATCACGTTTCCGTGCGATAAATTCCGTGTTCGGGCATTTGCGACCCGGAGAGCGGAACGTTTTGGACGACCTTTCCCCGATAATGTGAATCTCTGACGGCCCCGTTTTTCGGCGGGGGGTTTGACCATGCGCCAATGCATGACTGCCGAAGCAACCACCGGGACATGCCCAAGGCGCCAGCGGCGGGCAAACCATATTAAGACTGACACGGGTGAGAGGAGTTTCCCCCAATGGCCCAGACCGGCACCGTAAAGTTCTTCAACGCCACCAAAGGCTTCGGCTTCATCACGCCTGACGGCGGCGCCAAGGATGTGTTCGTCCACATCTCGGCGATCGAGGCTTCGGGCCTGCGCACGCTGGTCGATGGCCAGAAGGTCACCTTCGACGTCGAGCCCGACCGCATGGGCAAGGGTCCGAAGGCGGTCAATCTCCGCGCCGCCTGATCGATTGGCCTAAGCATCGGCCTGCGCGGAGGAGCGACGGGCGCTGCAAAGGTCGTGAACCGGCTTCCGAGCCGTAGCTGAATTCTCCTAGGCGCGACGGGCCACCGTCGCGCCTTTTCCATGCCTGACGCAAGACATCCGAAGGGTGCCGCGCATTTGAGCTAACAGCCTGCATCAAAACAATAATTCAAATCGCGGCGCGCAAAGCGCGGCGGACGCAACACGCTCTCGAAATGCCTGCCATGCGGCGCAAAAACTTTCTCTTGCCGATAGCGCTAAAATAAAGGACAAATTTCCACTCGGGCATTTGCCGGCCCGAGACTGACTTTATGGGATCAAAGGAGCTTCCCATGCCGCAGACCGGCACCGTCAAGTTCTTCAATCATGCCAAAGGCTTCGGCTTCATCACGCCGGACGATGGCGCGAAGGATGTCTTCGTCCATATTTCGGCCGTGCAGGCGTCGGGTCTTCCCGGTCTTGAGGATGGGCAGAAAGTGACATTCGACACCGAGCCGGACAAGCGCGGCAAGGGTCCGAAGGCCGTCAACCTGTCGATCGGCTAAGCCGGTTCAGGACAGACC
>NZ_RZOT01001054.1:0-209 GCF_003999085.1 Mesorhizobium sp. M4A.F.Ca.ET.090.04.2.1 | reverse complement strand
GCGGCGGCAAAGGACATTTTTTCGCTCGGCATCTCGCTCTCTTCCTGCTCGATCCCCGGTCAGGCGCATGAGGATCGCTTCGGCGCCGACGATGGCGAGCTCGGGCTCGGCATCCATGGCGAGCCGGGCGTCGAGCGCATCGCGCTGCAGAGCGCCGGCAGGCTGGTCGCCATCATGGCCGAGCGTCTTGCCGCGCGGCTCGGTCCTGG
>NZ_RZOT01001053.1:0-216 GCF_003999085.1 Mesorhizobium sp. M4A.F.Ca.ET.090.04.2.1 | reverse complement strand
AGGTCCAGTTGCCGGCGGCATCGATGGTGAAGCTGCCGTAGCTGGTGCTGCCGCTGTCGGCCTGGAAGACGTTGTCGGCGTTGTCGACGTCGCTTGCCGTCAGCGAGCCGATGGCGGTGACCGGGGCGTCGGCGCCGTCCTCGTCGACCGCGCCGCTGGTGGTGCCGTCGATGATGGCGGCGTCGTTGGTGCCGGTGATGGAGATGGTGATCAGCT
>NZ_RZOT01001052.1:0-221 GCF_003999085.1 Mesorhizobium sp. M4A.F.Ca.ET.090.04.2.1 | reverse complement strand
GCCGATGTCGTAACGGACATAGCCGCCGATGCGCAGGCAGGTTTCGGTGCCGGGGATGTAGAAGTAGCCCGAGCCGTACACGTCGCAGATCTTGACGTATTCAGCCGGTTCCGGCTCGGCGACGACAACGGCGTCGGCGGCGCGCGCACCGGAAACTGCGATCAGGGCCGCAGCTGAGCCGAGAAGAAGGCTCTTGATGTTCATTTTCTGACCTCCAGTCA
>NZ_RZOT01001051.1:0-224 GCF_003999085.1 Mesorhizobium sp. M4A.F.Ca.ET.090.04.2.1 | reverse complement strand
GTCGACAACGCCGACAACGTCTTCCAGGCCGACAGCGGCAGCACCAGCTACGGCAGCTTCACCATCGATGCCGCCGGCAACTGGACCTACACGCTCGACGACACCAATCCGACGGTCGACGCCCTCAATGACGGCGATCCGCTCAGCGACTCCTTCACCGTCCATTCCGAGGACGGCACCAGCCAGCTGATCACCATCTCCATCACCGGCACCAACGACGCCGC
>NZ_RZOT01001050.1:0-230 GCF_003999085.1 Mesorhizobium sp. M4A.F.Ca.ET.090.04.2.1 | reverse complement strand
ATATCGATCCGGCGTGCCGGTTTGCCCCCCGGTTCGCCTGCGGCAGCATCCCGCCAATCGGCGTCTGGCGCAAGGCGCCCGGTAGTGGTATTGTGAGGAAAAAATGGTGCCCAGAGGCGGATTCGAAGCGAAGGAAATCTGGCTTTGTTTCCAAATAGTTGACGCCCACACAAGAGCAGGGATAGCCAACAAAAATACCAACAAAATATTTCTGTGGATTGGTTCGGTTC
>NZ_RZOT01000104.1:0-12893 GCF_003999085.1 Mesorhizobium sp. M4A.F.Ca.ET.090.04.2.1 | reverse complement strand
GGAATCGCTCTCCCGGTCGGCTGCGTGGATGTGGCCATGGCGAACTACGAGGCCCGAGCCGAGCAGTGCATCCGCATGCTCGTTGCAACGCGTCAGGCGCCCGTGGCAGTCGAGCAGCGCCGCGCCAAAATTGAACTGATCGAGGACGGCCAGGGTCGGGTCGAGCGAAATCTCCCAGATCTTCTCGGCCAGGCTGATGACCCGGCTGAGGTCCGGCGCCGCGCGCAGGAAATGATCGGCCGCGGACGGATCGAATGGCCCGCTGCGGGCGTCGCGGTACATCGACAGAACCCATCTGCGCTTCTTCACCGGGAAGCAAACGGCCGCCCACCACTCACGATGTCCTGGACCGGCTATTTCCTGATAGTAGGGCAGAAACCTCCGCTCCTCAGGCGTGGTGATTTCGTCCTCGACTGTGAAGCAAATTGCGGGCTTCGAAAGCCGCTCTGCCCTCTCCGGATGTGGGTCGGGAGCGCCTTCGATGTTTTCGAGCCAGAGCGCCGCGAATTCAGCGTGCTCTGTCGAGTCCGGGGTCGGCCTGGTCCGGTTGCGCTGATCGCTCCGAAAAGGGTGCGTGTCATCACGGACGCGGATGACGCAACTCGTCGTCCCCAGGGAATCGGCAAGGTTTTGCAGCGCTTGCGGCCACCGCCCGAATTCGAACGCGGCGTCGTAGCAATTCTCGATCGCGGACGCGATTCCCCGATCGGCAGCCATAAGAGTCTACCTGACGATGGATGGGCTACCACACGCGTCAAAGATACCACCGATCGGCGAAGGCCGGAATGGCTGGCCATATCGTCCTCCTGGGGGCGGCTGCGAGACTATCGCCGGAATAATCCGACCGCGCTGAGCGTTTCCTTCCATATGGCGGGCAGGCAAAAGGGATACGTCCCTCACTGAAGTCGCCCGGATCGAAAGCGGCTCGATCTGGCCACTCAAAGGAGTCCAGATATGAAAAAGCACGCGCTTATCCTTGCAGCCACATCGCTGATTGCCTTCGCTGGCATGGCCAGGGCGGACGACCATCTGGTCACGGCCCTCCAGCATGGCCTCAGTCCCGACAGCCAGGCCTTGCAGCCCAACAAGGCCGGTCACAGCGGCGACCTCGCGCCCGGGCAGGGCAGTCCGTTTGTCGGCGCCGATACCCAGACGCCGGCAACCGACACGGAAGCGGCGAACGAGCATGCGAATGTGAAGGAGCGCCAACCGAAATGACGGGAATCCGCCGCGAGGGGCGGCGGGCATCCGCTGCGTAGGTCCGGCAACGGTTGCGCTCAGCCCTTTGCCTTCTCGAAAAGCGCGCCATAGTGGTAAGTCAGCCGCCGCCGGGCGGCCTCCAACTGGCTGGCATCGATGTCGATGCCAACGACGTGCCGGGCCATGCCGCCATCGGCAAGGTGAACCAACCGTCGCCGCAGCAAAGGTCGATCGCCTCCGTGCCGGATCTCAGCACACCGGCGGGGTCTGGCCATAACGCCTCCCACCAGGTGCTCGACGGCATTTCGGTGCCTTGGAAGAAGCCGGGAATGGCGCTGGTCGGCCTGGCCTGCTGGAATGTCTCGATCGCCGCTTCAATCCAAGCCGGAAATTCCCGGCAGGCACTACTGACTGGAGAGGCTTCGGCTGATTTCGTCTTCGTCGAAGATCCAGCGCCATCGCTTGCGCGGCAAGGTCCGCGGCTTCGGGGCTGCCGGTGCCGATGCCCCGCTCCTGGCAGATGCGGTCATAGATACGCTTCAGCAGGACAAGGTCGTCAGGGTAGGCGACGCCGCTGGTGGAAACCTTGGGATTGATCATCGCCCGCTTCAGGTTGGAGGGGCGGAAGCGCGATAGTCACTCACAGCCGGCGATGCCCTTGGGAAGTTATCACCGATGGCATCAACCTAGCGCGACCGGCGGGTCTGTCCACCCCTCAGGAATCGAAAAGGCGGCGCCGGTCCGACCGGCTGCCGCCTTCAATCACTCGTCGTGCTGAAGGTTCAGCCGACGATCTCGGTGTCGGAGAACCAGTACCTGATCTCCTGCGCCGCGGTCTCCGGTGCGTCGGAACCGTGCACGGAGTTCTCGCCAATCGACAGCGCATGTACCTTGCGGATGGTACCGTCGGCGGCGTTGGCCGGGTTGGTGGCGCCCATCACGTCGCGGTTCTTGACGATCGCGTTCTCGCCTTCCAGCACCTGCACGATGGTCGGGCCCGAGGACATGAACTCCACCAGTTCGCCGAAGAACGGGCGTTCCTTGTGCACCGCGTAGAAGCCTTCCGCCTCGCGGCGGCTCATCCACACCCGGCGGGAGGCGACGACGCGCAGGCCGGCGTCTTCCAGCATCTTGGTGATGGCGCCGGTCAGGTTGCGCCGGGTCGCGTCCGGCTTGATCATGGAAAAGGTGCGTTCGATCGCCATTGGGTCGTCCTTGTGATGAGAATGGATTGCGGGGTGGCGGGCTCTATACAAGCCGCTTCGCCCCTTGCCAAGGGGAGCGCCAAGGGAAGCACTTGCCGGCGGCGTTCTAGCCAAGGGCGGCGCTTTGCGCGACAATGGAGGCTCGGGACAGGAACGAAGGAAGCCGGGCGCGGCGCGAGATGAACTGGCCCTATCTGAGACGCGGGGATGTAGCCGGCATCCTGCTTGTCGCCGTCCTCCTCGGTGCCGTGGCCTTCGTCCTGCTGCTCCATCCCGGAATGGGATCGCGCGAGAATTTCGGCTTCGGCCCGGAATGGCAGTGCGCCCGCATGGAGCAGGGCGATCCGATCTGCGTCAGGCTCGTCGACAAGGATGCGGCGAAGTGACCGGATTCCAGGAAAAGTGTGTAGCGGTTTTTCGTTCGGGCTTGCGTAGGACAAATATCTGGAGTGGTTCAGCGTTCTTCAAAACGCCGAGGCGCGCTATCGCCTGAGGATCACTGCCGGGCGCCGTTGTTCCCAGCCCTCACGCTCCAGCGTCGGCACGCAATCCTCCTCGCTGGGGTAGCCCAGGCAGAAATAGCCGATCAGCGTCCATTCCGGCGGCGTGTCGAGGATGCGGGCGATCTCGGCCGGATCGAGGATCGACACCCAGCCCATGCCTATGCCTTCGGCGCGAGCCGCCAGCCACAGCGTGTGAACCGCCATGACCGCCGAATAGTCGATGGTGGCGGGCATCGTCAGGCGGCCGAGCCCATGGCCTTGCGCCGTCGTGCGGTCGGCGAAGACCGCGAACTGGCAGGGCGCCTCGGCCAGCCCAGCGAGCTTCAGTCGCGCATAGAGCGCCGCCCGCTCGCCGGAAAAACATTGCAGCGCTTCGGCATTGCAATGCTCGAAACAGGCTCGCACGGCCCCGCGGCGCTCTGGGGCGTCGACCACGACGAAGCGCCAGGGCTGGCTGAGGCCTACGGATGGCGCGATGCTGGCCAGCGCCAGCAACCGTTCCAGCGTCCCGTCGTCAAGCGGCGCCGTCTTGAAACGCCTGACGTCCCGGCGCCACTGCATCAAGGTGATGAGCCCGAGGCGAAATTCGTCGGAGAAATCCGGGGCTGATGCCATGCCGCAGCGCTGCCTTCGTGTGATTGCCCGGGTCTGCCCGGCTGCTTCTTTCTTTGCCCCGATCAAGGCGGCGGTGAGGCACGCGAAGCGACGCAGGCACGTCCACTTTGTCGCATTTGGGGAGGGAGGAGGTGGTAGGGGCAGTGGGGCAGTAGGTATCCCTCCCTATCTTCCCTACTGCCCTATTCCCTTACTCGCCCAGAATCGTCATTGGCGCGAATCCTCCAAGGGTTTAGGTAGGCCTGAACTGGAACGCGAGCGAGGACGGAGAGATGAAACAGCATTTCATGATGTTTGCAGCCTACAACCAGTGGGCCAACGGCCGCATCTACGATGCCGCCGCCGATCTCGATGACGCGGAGTTCGAGCGCGATGTCGGTGCCTTCTTCGGCTCGATGATGGGAACGCTCAACCATCTCCTGGTCGCTGACCGCGTCTGGATGAAGCGCTTCAGCGGCGAGGGCGACGCGCCGGCGAGTATCGACAGGATTGTCCACCGCGCCCTGTCCGTTCTCAGGCTGGCGCGCGAAGCGGAAGACAAGCGGATCATCAGTTGGATCGACGGCATGAGCGAAAAGGCGCTCGCCGGCCGCTTCTCCTACATGACCCTTTCGGACATGCGCACCATCTCGCAGCGGCTGGCGCCGGCGCTCAGCCATTTCTTCAACCATCAGACCCATCATCGCGGCCATGCGCACATGATCCTGACCGTGCTTGGCCGACCATCTGTGCCGCTCGACCTGGTGCTGTTCCAGCGCAGCGAGGAAGGCCGCGCTTACGCCTGACGTCCCGGCAGGAACCCGGTGCTTAAGTTCCTGAAATTTAAAATAAGAGAAATTTCGTCTAAATCTTTCGAGCAGAAGTGCAGCGATTGAAAACTACGATTCGTGATATGAGCACGAGCTAAAGAAACCAAAACACCACTCTCCACGTATCTTTTCGAAGAACGAACGTGCGTTTAAGTTGCACAATGCTGCAATGCAGAAGTAGTAACCACACAGGAGAGTGTTATGGCTAGTATCGTAAAGAGATTCGCCAGCACATTGGCGAGTGGTGCAATCATCGTTGTTCTTGCCATGCCGGCGAACGCGCAAAGCGTCGGGCTTGGTGGACTTGGCGGCGTATCCGTTGGCGGCAACAGCGCCGACGCCAATGCGGGCGGCCCAGATGGGGCTGACGCAAATGCATCTTTCGGTGGCAGCAACACCAGCGCCAGCGTTTCGATCGGCGGCTCGGGTGGCGCCAATGGGGCCGCCACCATCGGCGGGAGCGATTCCACGGCTACGGCATCCATCGGCGGCACCAACGGCGCCGGAGCCACTGCGACCTTGGGCAACGGCACCAACAGCGCGGCCGGCGTGACGCTCGGCGGCACGAGCGTTGGCGCCAATGTCGGTGTTGGCGGCACCGTTCCTGGAGCTCCCGGCGCGACTCCGCCCGGAACTCCGAACCTGGCCTCCGTTGTCGCCGAAATGTCGAGCGGCCAACTGGCACGGATGAAGAAGCGCTGCGTCGACGTGCTCAGCAGCGAAGGCACCTATGATCGCGACCTGCGGCAGCTCTGCCTGATGATCGCGCGGCACTGACATTTCCGGCGAGGGGGGTGTCGAACCAGCCGTGAGGCCGTGCGCCGGCACTCTCCTGGCCTCCGGCCAGTCGGAAGGCCCGCTATCCAGGCGCTAACGAGGTGGCGGGCCTTTTGCGCATTACAGCTGGCGGTCGCCCTTCGACAGGCGGTTAACCACATTTGAATTGCAACTAATATGTTAGGAATTCGTTTGCGCTCCGGCTGCAAGATAGGCCAGTTGTAGTGGAGCAAGGGAATGCGCATCGATTTGTCCCCGACGAGCTGGGGCAGGGTCATCGCGGTCACCATTGCCGGCACGGCGGTCTGCATCGCCGCGGCCTTTTTCGTCGATTCCTACAATTTTCCCTTGCTGTCGCCCGATGCGCTGTGGCGGGCGCAGATGACGGACCTTTTGCTGCCGCTCGTGCTGGCGGGATCGTTCTTCTTCTTCCTGATGTTCAAGATGCGCCAGTTGGCCGTCGCGCAGAAGGCGCTGAGCATCGTCGCGGCCACCGACAGTCTGACGGCGGTGTTCAACCGCGGCGCCTTCTCGATGCTCGTCGAGGCCTATCTCGATCAGGCCCGCAGCCAGGCGGTCGTCGATGCCGGCGCCTTCCTGATCGTCGATGCCGATCATTTCAAGACCATCAACGACCGTCTCGGACATGATTGCGGCGACCAGGCGCTGAAGCTGATCGCCAAGACGATCAAGGGCCAACTGCGCGGCGCCGACATTGTCGGCCGCATCGGCGGCGAGGAGTTCGCGGTCTTTCTGCCCGGCGCCGACGCGTCGCAGTCCTGGCTGGTCGCCGAAGGGATCAGGCGGCGCATCCGCGAGGTGGAATTCTCGCCCGACGGCCGGCCTTGTCCGCTTTCGGTTAGCATCGGCGGCGTCGCCTTCAGCGGCAACACCACCTATGCCGACATGTACCGGACGGCCGACAGCCACCTCTACAAGGCAAAGTCGAACGGCCGCGACCAGGTCAGCTTCGCGACGGCCGCGCTGCTTGGCACGCTGACCGACGACGCCGCGACGGTTCATTGAGAAGTAGCAAATAGTGCGTAGCGAATAGCGAATGGCTGTGCGCCGGCTGGCGCATTCATTGCCGTCCCTACTCGCTGTTCCCTATTCGCTACTCACTCACTTCATGCCGCATAGCCGCCAAAGCTGCGCGCCACCGGCTTGACCGAGACGGCGGGCTGGGCGGCGGGCCAGAGGATGCCTGCCGTAACCGCGAAGGTGATCAGCGCATCGCGTGCCGCCTCAGCGGAGATTCCTCCGGCCCGCGCGGCCTCGCAGGCCTTCACCGCGGCACCATAGCTCAGCCGCCGCCGCGACGGCGGGAATTCTGTCAGGAATTCATGCATGTCGAACAGTGACGCGATCATGCGCTTGTGGCCGGCGCCTACGGTGAGGGCGACCGGGGTGAAGAACGTCCTGTCGTGCATTCTGGCCTCTTGGGTTTGGGGCGGAGATGGCGGGCGCCGCTCTCCGGTCGGGGGTCGAACGCCAAGGAACGCGGAAGGCGGCGGGAGGTTCCATGATTTTCAGGGCAGAGGGCAGAAGGGCAGAAGGGCAGAAGGGTTAGTGGGTTCCCCTTTTCTCACTGCCCGGTCCTCGCCGGCCTTTGCTGTGCTGGTCGAAGCGCTGCGCTACGACGATAGATGGACTCCGGCCAATGTCATGGCGCCGCGGTCGTTATGAACTGGTCCGGCGCGGATGGCCCCGGATGGTGCGTCGACAGCGCCAGGAAGAGGATGGCGACGCCGGCAACAAGTGCGGCAACGACATTGACGAACAGCCGTCCGGCCAATTGGCCAAGCCGCTGCCGACGGCTCATGCTGCTGGGAACTAAGCGCATTTGAGCCCTCCCTCGGCGGGCGGGCGCTCACCGGCCTCTAGCCGTGGTTCGCGCCCATCCCCCGATGTCACCAGCCCCGGTGCCAGCCGCAGCTCCACACCCGCTTGATCACGAGGCGGTGGTGGTGCCAGCGCTTGTGCACCCGGACCTTGCAGCGGTCGCGGTCGTGATGGCGCCAATGGGGCCGATAGTCACGATCATAGTCACGCATGGCATAATGGCGATGATGGCGGCGCCAGGAATAGTCGTCGCTGTAGCGTGTGCCGTCGTCGGTGGTGATCGTCAGGCTTGCCGCCTGCGCCGGAATTGCAGTCGGCGCCAGCGTTGCCAGGCCAAGCATGGCCGCGAGGATCAGCTTGTTCATCATTGCCTCCTTTGCATTAGGTCCCGCTAACGGAAACCCGTCCGGCGGTGGATGGTTCCATCGCGATGGAGCGGGCCCCTGACACGTTTCGTGAGGCCCGGCGCGATGCGGACCCAATCAGTCCGTCGCATCCGGGGCATGGAGGACCAGACAATCCATGGAAACGGCATAGGCGCCGGTCACGCGCGTCACGCGCACAGATGCCAGCTGGTTCCCGTCAGCGATGGCGCAGGGCGTCGCCGCATCAACGGGCGGCATCTGCCGATCATGCCGCTTCCCCGCAGTCTGCCTGGCAGCGCGGCGGTGCATTGGGCCATGTCTGCACGACTGGGGTGTCTGTGCCGGGTGCAGGAAAGCAAGATCACGCCACCGCCGCTACAGGCATGCCGCAGGCAAGATCTCGCCTATTTCCACATGCCGCGCATGCGCTGGCCGAGGTCGACGCGGACCTGCGGCTGGCGGCGCGGATCGTCCTTCGCCTGCACGCTCGCCCAGGACGTCTGCTCGAAGGCATTCAGCATCGAGGCTGGGATGAAGCGGCTGCGCGCGGCATAGACATGGCGGTCGCCGCGCGCCGCCTGGCCGTGCACGAAGAAACGCTGCGGCATGACGAGATGCAACGTGTCCCTGGCCCGCGTCATCGCCACATAGAGCAGGCGCCGCTCCTCCTCGATGTCCTCCTTGCTGCCGACACCGAGGTCGCTCGGGATGCAGCCGTCGACTGTGTTGAGCACGAAGACGTTCTTCCATTCCTGGCCCTTGGCCGAATGGATGGTCGACAGGATGAGATAGTCTTCGTCGCGATGCGGAGGGCCGGCCTCGTCGCTGGTTGCGTCAGGCGGATCGAGCGTCAGCTCGGTGAGAAAACGCTCGCGCGACGGGTAACCGGAGGCGATCTGCTCGAGCTGTAGGAGATCGGCGCGGCGCATCGTCGCGTCCTCATGTATGCGCTCGAGATGCGGCTCGTACCAGAGCCTGATCCGTTCCAGGTCTGCCGGCCACTTGGCGCCCGCGCGCAGGCCTTCGTAGAGCGACAGGAAGGGAGGCCAGTCCTCGGCCGCGCGCTGCGGCGGCCGGTAGCGGGCAAGCCCCATCGCCTCGTCGAGCGATGTCGCCATCGTCTCGACGATCTGCGCGGCGGCCGACGGGCCGATCCCCGGCAACAGCTGCAGCACGCGGAAGCCGGCGACGCGGTCGCGCGGATTTTCGGCAAAGCGCAGCACCGCCAGCATGTCCTTGACATGGGCGGCGTCGAGGAACTTCAGCCCGCCGAACTTGACGAAGGGGATGTTGCGGCGCGTCAGCTCGATCTCCAGCGGCCCGCTGTGATGCGAGGCGCGGAACAGCACCGCCTGCGACTTCAGCGCCGTGCCGGCCTCGCGCTCGGCGAGGATCGCCTGGCAGACATAGCTCGCCTGTTCGGCCTCGTCGCGCACGCTGACCAGGAGCGGCTTCTCGGACGATCTGCGCTCGCTCCACAGGTTCTTGGTGAAGCGCTCGGAAGCCTCGCCGATCACCGCATTGGCCGCCGCCAGGATCGTCTCGGTCGAGCGGTAGTTGCGCTCCAGCGTGACGATCGACGCTTGCCGGGCGAACTGCTTTGGGAAGTCGAGGATGTTGCGCACTTCCGCGGCGCGGAACGAGTAGATCGACTGCGCGTCGTCGCCGACCACGGTCAGCCCGGAGCCGTCGGGCTTCAGCGCCGTCAGGATCGACGCCTGCAGCCGGTTGGTGTCCTGGTATTCGTCGACCAGCACATGGTCGAAGCGCGACGACAGATGCGCCGCGATCTCCGGCTCGGTCGCCATCTGCGCCCAGTAAAGCAGCAGGTCGTCGTAATCGAGCACGTTCTGTGCCTGCTTGGCCTCGACATAGGCCGAAAACAGTTCCTTGAGCTGGTCTGCCCAGCCAGCGCACCACGGAAACACCGCGCCCAGCACCTCGCCGAGCGGCGTCTGCGCGTTGACGGCGCGCGAATAGATCTGCAGGCAGGTGCCCTTGGTCGGGAAGCGGCCCTCGGTCTTGGAGAAGCCAAGCTCGTGCCGGGCAAGGTTCATCAGGTCGGCGGAATCCTCGCGGTCATGGATGGTGAAGGCGGGGTTGAGGCCGATCTCCAGCGCATAGTCGCGCAAGAGCCTGGCGCCAATGCCGTGGAAGGTGCCGGCCCAGAAGAGCGCGTCGGCGATGACGGAAGCGTCGCGCCCCAGCACCTCGCCGGCGATCCGCTCGACGCGCTTGGCCATTTCAGATGCAGCGCGACGGGAAAAGGTCATCAACAGGATCCGGCGCGGATCAGCGCCCTTGACGATCAGATGCGCCACGCGATGCGCGAGCGTGCTTGTCTTGCCGGAACCGGCGCCGGCGATGACCAGCAGCGGCGGCGCGACCTGGCCGTCGCCATGCTCGACGGCCAGCCGCTGCTCGGCATTGAGCTTGTCGAGATAGGCAGGCCGGAAAGACGAATCACGGATGGCGAGGTTCATCGCCCATCAAGCATCGTTTCCGCTTTGTTCGCAATGGTTGCGACGCTGCCAATCTCCGCCAGGGGAGTTTGGCTTGCCTACCGCCGTGTCTCTACGCCCATTGCCGCCGACTGGCGCCGCAGCGACCGGCGTTCCTCATCCTCCGGCAGCGGCAGTGGCTCGAAGCTGTCGGGCACCTCGTCGATGACCTTCTTGGCGAAGCGGTAGGTCGCATAGGCGAACAGGCCAACAATCAGCAGACGGAACATGATCAATTCTCCTTCGGCGGACCAACCGGGGAGGGGGCATTTTGTTCCGCCGTCTTCCTCGCCACCTGCTCGAAGTGCAACCAATCAGCCATCCCCTCGTTTGCCCTCATAAAAGGGGCGAACGAGAGGAGGTTGTCATGATGAAGCTTCCGATGCTGCTGGCTTTGGGGCTCGCGCTCGCCGCCTGCGACAACAATGTCCAGCCGACCAAGGCGCCCGTCGACCAGAATCCGCAGGTCGACAAGAACCCGGTGCCGAAGTCCACAACTGGCGGCGACCAGCAGGGGACGCCGCCGGCGCAGTGACGCGCCGCTCATGAAGCGATCGGCGCGGCGAGATGACCACAGGCGCTGCAAGAAGAAGGCCGGCGCTGCTTGGGAGGAAGCGGAAAGCGCCGGCCAAGCGGGAAAGTCAGGCCCGCCGCAAAACAGACTATAGCTGAGTCTTGCCGCCAGGTCAGGGGATGGGTTGGGGAAGACTTCTCGAATTGTGTGAAATTCGTCTGAAAATTCGTGTATTGTGTGAAATCTACAACAAAAACCCAGAGTTGCGACAGGGCATCGTCATTTGTACCTGATGGTTGCCCACATAGTGTGAAGTATAGCCTCAAAAATGAGCGAGCGGCTGTCTCAAGCCATCGCCGCCCGCCTCACTGGCACCCCGGCGATCTCAAGGTCCAGCTGGCGCTGAGTCAGCGCCGCCTCCGCCATCACCCATTGCTTGAACAGCACAACCTTGCGCGCCGCGTGCTGGGTATCGGGGCTGACGAAGTACCAGCCGGCGGTGTTGGGGTGATGCACCGCGAACGGTGCCACCAGCCGCTCGGCGCGGATGTCGCTCGCCATATAGGCGCGGTTGGCGACGGCAAAGCCCAGGCCTGCATTGGCCGCCTCGTAGGACATCATGCAGGAATCGAAATATATGCTCTTGGTCTCGCCGAGCACGAAGCTCGCCCCGGCAAAGGCAAGCCATGACTGCCAGTTCTGGGTGCAGGTGTCGGAATGGAGGAGCGTGAAATGCCGAAGATCATCCGGCGTCACCTTCGACAGCGGCTTGTCGCCGAGGATCTCGTGGAAGAGTTTCCTGCTGCACACCGGCGTCAGGTCTTCCTTGAACAAAAGGTCCGCCTGCAGCCCGGGGAAGCTGCCGTCGCCATAGCGTATTTCGAGATCTATCTCCGAGGTCGCGAACTCATGCGTGGCGTAGGAGGTCGAGACGCGCATCTCGATGTCTGGATATTGCCGCTGGAACATCGGCAGGCGCGGGAACAGCCAGCGCGCTGCGAAGGTTGGCAGCACCGAGATCTTGAGCACATGCGCCTGTGATTGCCCGGTCGCTTCCATGCTCGCCGCCACGATCCGCTCCAGGGCTTCGCGCACCCGCGACACATAGGTCTCGCCTTCCGGCGTCAGCGACACGGCGTTGCCGCCGCGCTGGAAGATCTTGAAGCGCAACTGATCTTCCAGGCTTTTGACGCGCTGGCTGACTGCCGAGGCGGTGATGAACTGTTCTTCGCCGGCGCGCGTGAAGTTCCCGTGCCTGGCAGCACTCTCGACGATCTTCAGCGAATTGAGGTTGACCTGACTGAGCAGACGCACCGTTTTCGACCTTAAGCTGGGCTTACGGTAGCACCAGCATTCCTAAATTTACAGGGGTGGGCGGATTAATCGACTGTTTACCAAGTGTTGCCCCCACCTGGAGAAGTAGAATGAACGCCCATACCATCCCCGAACTGCGCTATGCGATGAGCCGTGAAGCCATCATCGGCCACGACACCGCCTGGAAAGTGTCGAGCTTCGGCGTCGCGCAGTATCTGCACGGCTACGACCCGGCGCTGCTTGCCGCGATCGAGGAGGCCGCGTTGAAGCTGAAGTCCAGCCACGCCATCCACAAGCATCTCGATCTTACCTTCATCACCGGCGCCGACCGTTACATTCCCGAGATCAAGGAACTGCTGAACGACAAGCTCCGCTTGGAGCGGCTCTCCGACATGATGGGCACCAAGCTCGAGCCCTATCCGCTGTCGATCGTCGGCTCGACGGTCACCTTCATGAATCCCAAGGACGGTGCCGTCGAATGGCATTGCGACGGCGTGCCGGTCACCGAGCTCATCCCGCTGTCGATCAGCGATCCGCTGATCGGCGGTCATCTGGAGATCTATTGCGATGATTCCGAGACCGGGCGGGCGATCCTGGAATCCGGACGCGAGATCCCGCGCAACCGCATCATGCGCATCGACCACAAGATGAACTACGCGACGCTCGGCCAGTTCCTCGGCGTGCTGCACCGCACGGCGCCCATCCAGCTCGGCTCGCGCGTCACCCTGGTGCTCAACCAGCGTTCGGTCGCAAAACCCTATGTCGACGACAACCGGATGTTCTACCTCGCCGCCGACAACGATCATGACCGCGAATGGGTGAACGAGCTGGCCGATGACGTCTGGAACAATCAGCTGCCGGCCTATCGCCGTTTTGCCGAACAACATCCCGCGCCGCAGCCGGTCACCGAACCGGTCTCCGGCGGTGCCAGGGAATCATGGTAATGAGGTCATGGGCGGGAACCGGCTTGCTTTACTGATCCACAATTCGGAACAGCTCATGGCCAGGCAGGAAAACAGGACGCCATCCCGGATCGTCCGGGATGGAACGGCTCCCGCGGCCGCGCTGGCCTTTGCCGCAGGCGCGGTGGCGCTGTGGTCGACCAATGCGCTGGTCGGCAAGTCGCTGCTTGAAAATCATCCGGTGTCGCTGGTGCAGTTCCTGCAATTCACCGGCGCCGCGCTGGTCTTTGCGCTGATCAGGCTGCGCACCTTGCCTTCTCCCCTTAGGGGAGAAGGTGGATCGGCG
>NZ_RZOT01001049.1:0-244 GCF_003999085.1 Mesorhizobium sp. M4A.F.Ca.ET.090.04.2.1 | reverse complement strand
CGCGGCGGAGATATCGGCGAAAGCCAGCGTGTTGAGCGCGGTGAACTGCATCGAACGCGCCAGGCCGGCGACCAGCATCAGCGCCACCACCAGCGCCTGCGGCGTTTCAGGCGAGATCGCCGCGCAGCGCAGCTCGGCGGCGACCTTGTCCAGCATGCTGCAGCAGATATCGATGTTGTTCGGCGTAGCGGTCGCGGCGGCGGTCCTCAATCTGTCGCAGATCGCAAGAGGCGGGGCAGCACTC
>NZ_RZOT01001048.1:0-247 GCF_003999085.1 Mesorhizobium sp. M4A.F.Ca.ET.090.04.2.1 | reverse complement strand
CTGCGCGGCGATCTCGCCTGAAACGCCGCAGGCGCTGGTGGTGGCGCTGATGCTGGTCGCCGGCCTGGCGCGTTCGATGCAGTTCACCGCGCTCAACACGCTGGCTTTCGCCGATATCTCCGCCGCGCAGCGCAGCTCGGCGGCGACCTTGTCCAGCATGCTGCAGCAGATATCGATGTTGTTCGGCGTAGCGGTCGCGGCGGCGGTCCTCAATCTGTCGCAGATCGCAAGAGGCGGGGCAGCACTC
>NZ_RZOT01001047.1:0-255 GCF_003999085.1 Mesorhizobium sp. M4A.F.Ca.ET.090.04.2.1 | reverse complement strand
AGCTGATCACCATCTCCATCACCGGCACCAACGACGCCGCCATCATCGACGGCACCACCAGCGGCGCGGTCGACGAGGACGGCGCCGATGCCCCGGTCACCGCCATCGGCTCGCTGACGGCAAGCGACGTCGACAACGCCGACAACGTCTTCCAGGCCGACAGCGGCAGCACCAGCTACGGCAGCTTCACCATCGATGCCGCCGGCAACTGGACCTACACGCTCGACGACACCAATCCGACGGTCGACGCCCTCA
>NZ_RZOT01001046.1:0-278 GCF_003999085.1 Mesorhizobium sp. M4A.F.Ca.ET.090.04.2.1 | reverse complement strand
TACAAAACGAAGCCGCTCGTCCATGATGCCAGTCTCTCGCCAAACCATCGCCGGGTCCTCCGGCGAGGGAGAAAACTGTCACCTATGCAATCGGTCCATTCTGTTACCTATCTATCCGGTTCGGACACCGGCATCCTTGTAACTTGTCCCTTGCCGACTCTGCTATTGCAGCAGGTGCGGTGGCGGACGAGAGACCGGAGCATCTTTGGGCCTTGAAGCCCGTGGGAGAGCGAGGGTCTTCGTCCGCCGTTCCATCGACCCCGAACAGTCGCCTGGGC
>NZ_RZOT01001045.1:0-294 GCF_003999085.1 Mesorhizobium sp. M4A.F.Ca.ET.090.04.2.1 | reverse complement strand
GCGACTCCTTCACCGTCCATTCCGAGGACGGCACCAGCCAGCTGATCACCATCTCCATCACCGGCACCAACGACGCCGCCATCATCGACGGCACCACCAGCGGCGCGGTCGACGAGGACGGCGCCGATGCCCCGGTCACCGCCATCGGCTCGCTGACGGCAAGCGACGTCGACAACGCCGACAACGTCTTCCAGGCCGACAGCGGCAGCACCAGCTACGGCAGCTTCACCATCGATGCCGCCGGCAACTGGACCTATACGCTCGACGACACCAATCCGACGGTCGACGCCCTCA
>NZ_RZOT01001044.1:0-315 GCF_003999085.1 Mesorhizobium sp. M4A.F.Ca.ET.090.04.2.1 | reverse complement strand
TATGACGCTTGTCCGCTGCAGCGCCGCGCTAACCAATCCGCTTGGCGCTGCAGCGGACAAATAGGGGGAGAACTGTTACCTATGTATCCGGTTCAAACTGTTACCCATCTATCGGCTGGACACTGGCCGCGACGTTGGCGCCCTTCTTGCGACGTTGATGATTGGCGAAACGGGGGACACAGCGCCCCTCTCCCCGTTCACGGGGAGAGCGACTGTCTTGGCTGTCAAGCTGTTTGCCATGGTTTTTGGTCGCGGATGATGGCGTTGAGAATGGTCAGCAGCTTTCGCATGACGGCCACGACGGCGACGATCTTC
>NZ_RZOT01001043.1:0-382 GCF_003999085.1 Mesorhizobium sp. M4A.F.Ca.ET.090.04.2.1 | reverse complement strand
CTCCGGTCGATTGTCCATCACTGGGTCAATTCGCGGACGGATAGTCGCTCATTTCCCAGATCGGTCGCACCTCGATCGTGCCGGCGCTGGCGCCCGGGCAGCGCGCCGCCCAGGCGATGGCCGCGTCGGCGTCCTCGGCCTCGATCATGTAGAAGCCGGCGAGCTGCTCCTTGGTGTCGGCATAGGGGCCGTCGAGCACATTGGTCTTGCCGTCGGCCGTGCGCACCGCCGTTGCGGATTGCGTCGGCCGCAGCCGGTCGCCGGCGAGCCAGGCGCCGGATTTCTTCAACGCCTCGGTATAGGCGCCATAGGCGGCGCTGATCTCGTAGGTCTTCTCGCTCGGCGCGGTCGCCATCGCGGCTTCGTTCGCGTAGATCAAAAG
>NZ_RZOT01001042.1:0-384 GCF_003999085.1 Mesorhizobium sp. M4A.F.Ca.ET.090.04.2.1 | reverse complement strand
GGGATGACCGGGGAACCTGTCGCGCAGCGCTTCGATCACCAGCGTCGATGCGGTGTTGCAGGCGATAACCGAGATCGCCGGCGAAAACCGGTCGAGCAGCCTGGCGAAGAGATCGAGTATGTGCGTGCGCAGCGCCGGCTCCTCCCAGGCGCCGAAGGGAAAGGCCGCGTCGTCGGCGACATAGACGAAGCGCCGGTCGGGCATCAGCACGCGCGCCTCGCGCAGCACCGTGAGGCCGCCAACACCAGAATCGAACATCAGGATCGGCCGGTCAGTCATTGTCGGTGCCCTTGCCGCCCAGCGGCGCGTCATTGTCGTCGCCATTGGTGCTGTGCGCCTGGCCCGCTTCCGCCTTGCGGGCGCGCGCGGCAGCGGCGGGCAGCC
>NZ_RZOT01001041.1:0-388 GCF_003999085.1 Mesorhizobium sp. M4A.F.Ca.ET.090.04.2.1 | reverse complement strand
GCCCGCGTCGTCAACCGCCGCAGGCAGTTCGGCACCATGGTGCTGTCGAGGCTGCCGATCGTCTGGTCGCGCTTGCACTCCCTGCCGCTGCGCCGCACGGTGCGCCCGCTCAACACGCGCAACGCCGCGCTTGAATGCATGATCCGCACGCCAGCCGGTCCAGTGCGGGTGTTCTCCCTGCATCTCGCGCACATCGCCGTCGAGGAGCGGCTGGAGCAGATCGACTATCTCCTCAACGAACATCGCCGGGCGCCGTCCGACGGCGGCCCCTGGAGCGGCGCCGACGACGAACCGCAGCGCAACTGGAGCAATGGCGGGCCGGAGCCGGAGAACCCACTGGCGGCGATCTGGCTGGGCGACTTCAACATGGAGCCGGGGAGCGCCGAAT
>NZ_RZOT01001040.1:0-390 GCF_003999085.1 Mesorhizobium sp. M4A.F.Ca.ET.090.04.2.1 | reverse complement strand
GTCGCCGTGCGCGTGAAGCGTCGCGCGCGCCGCCCGCAGCGCCTTTTCCGGCCAACCAAGATCGCGCGACACCAGCGCGATTTCGGCCTCGGCGACGACGCAGCGGGCGCGCGCCACCGCCTCCCTGGGGCTGAAGGCACGGGCCGCGCTCTTCAGCAGCGTCTTTGCCTTGGCGAAGTCGCCGAGCTGCGCCATGGCGATGCCGCGCAGCGCCAGCGCGGCCGGGTCCTGGCGCAGCGCGACGCGCTTCAGGGCGCCGAGCGGATCCCCCGCGGCCAGCGCGCGGCCGGCGGCGTTGATCAGCGAGTCCATTCACAGCCCGCCGACAGAAATCCCGCCACACTTGTAACTCTCACCATCACGCCATCCGGCCCTATGTCTGTCCTGCAC
>NZ_RZOT01000103.1:0-12895 GCF_003999085.1 Mesorhizobium sp. M4A.F.Ca.ET.090.04.2.1 | reverse complement strand
GGGCTCTTGTCGCAGCTGACGACCGGGTTGAGTTCGGCCAGCACAGTTTCGTCGTCTTTAGAGAACAGCCATTGGCCGACGCCGCGCAACTGGGCATTGCCGACCCAGGGCAGCGATCTTGACTGCAGGGGGCCCACATTCGGCGGCAGCCTGGCCGCGAGCTCCGGGCTTGCGACGACAACCTGCCGGAAGGTTCCGAGACGCCGCGCCAGATTGCTGGAATCGGCCAGCCAGCCGACCCGGATGCCGAGGTCGATCTGCTCGTCGACGAGGTTGCTCACCGCGTCGTCGAAGATCGTCTCGACCCGCATCCTCGGATATTTCCTCAGATAGGCGGCGATGGTCGGCGCCACGATCTTCTCGCCATAGTCGAGCGGCGCCGTCAACCGCAGCATCCCGGTCGGCTTGTCGGCGCTTCGCGCGATGTCGCCATAGGCGGCTTCCGCTTCACGCAGGATGATGGCGGCGCGGTCGTAGAACAGACGCCCCTCCTCCGTCGGCGTGACGCGCCGCGTCGTGCGCCGCAGCAGCGTAGCGCCGAGTTCCTGCTCGAGCCTGCTGACCTGATGGCTGACCACCGCCTTGGCGACATCGAGCCGGTCGGCGGCCGCCGTGAACGACCCGGTCTCGATCACCGTGGTGAAATAGACAAGCCGGTTGAGGTTCAGAAGTTCGGCCATCGGCGAGCCATTGTCTGATTTGATCAGACAGTCTGTATGATTGATCACTATTTTTTGCAACCGGCCCAGCTGCCATCTAGGTCCGAGAGACAGACATCCGGACAAGACGGCCATGAGCAATGCAACGCTGACCTATCTTTTCGACCCGCTCTGCGGCTGGTGCTACGGCGCGACGCCGATGCTGGACAGGCTGGAAAAGAGTGGCGTGGTGCTCGAGTTGCTGCCGACCGGTCTCTTCTCAGGCGCCGGCGCGCGACCGCTGGATGCAGGCTTTGCCGCCCATGCCTGGGCGAACGACCAGCGCATCGAGCGGCTGAGCGGGCAGGTCTTCAGCCAGGCTTATGTCGACAACGTGCTGAACGTCCGCGGCACCTTGCTCGATTCCGGCACTGCCACCCTCGGCATCGTTGCCGCCGGCCTCGACGACCCGCGCCTGCGACTTGCGGCGCTGAAGGCGATTCAGCATGCCCGCTATGTCGGTGGCCGCGATATCGTCACGGTGGACGGCGTCGCTGCTGTCCTGACGGACGCCGGCATGGCGGACGCGGCGGGCATGCTGAAGGCGCCCACGCCGAAGCTGCTGGCGGCGCATCACGATCTGGTCAGCCGCGGCCGCGCGCTATTCCAGCGCCTGCGCGCCGATGGCGTTCCCGCGCTCGCCGTGATCCGTAAAGAGGCGCCGCGCCTCATCGGCGCCAGCGCGCTCTTCGGCAGCTACGACAATCTCGTCGCCCATATCCAGGCGGCTTGACCCAGCACAGCAGTCCCCCAAGCAGAAAGGAAATGCCATGAAGATCGCCCTTATCGGCGCCTCCGGCCAGGCCGGCTCGCGCATCCTGAAAGAACTCTCCGACCGTGGCCACGCCATCACGGCAATCGCCCGCAACCCGGACAAGATCGCGAAGCTTCCGGGCGTCACCGCCAGGAAGGGCGACGTCTTCGACAAGGAAGGCCTCGCCGAGTTGATCGAGGGGCATGACGCGGTGGTGAGCTCGGTGCATTTCACCGCCAGCGATCCCGACACGCTGATTGCCGCCGTGCGCGCTTCGGGCGTCAAGCGCTACCTCGTCGTCGGCGGCGCCGGCAGCCTCGAGGTCGCTCCCGGCAAGCGCCTTGTCGACGCGCCGGAATTCCCGGCTATCTACAAGACCGAGGCGCAGAAGGGCGCCGATTTCCTCGACACGCTGCGGACGATCAGCGATCTCGACTGGACCTTCCTGTCGCCGTCGGCCCTGTTCATCGCCGGCGAGCGCACCGGCACGTTCCGCCTCGGCAAGGATGCGCTGCTTTCCTCCGACAACGGCAGCAGCATCTCCTTCGAGGACTACGCCATCGTGATGGCCGGCGAGATCGAGACGCCCAGGCATATCCGGCAGCGCTTCACGGTCGGCTACTGATCACCGGGCTTCGATTCCAGCGCTGAAAAGGCACGCGGGCGCCGTTGCGACAGTTCGGCGATGCCCGCGGGCCCCCCCTTGGCAAGCCGGCGCTGCTTTGCATAGGCCGCAGGTCGCGGTTATAGCCGGAACTATATTAGAGGTTTCTTGACAATACGCTTAACCTCTGGTTTCATTCTTTTCAGGGATTTAGGCAAAGTTCGTTGCGTATTTTACGGACGGTGTTCGCATGTCGACGGTGGTTGTGGCGGACCCGCGGGGGGTGTATCTCGCAGGTCTGGAGTGGGTGTTGCGGAAGGCCGGGCACGATGTTGTCGCCGAGTGCCACCGCGTGGTTGACGTTCTTCCGCATGTGGAACGCCAGCGGCCTGATATTGCCATCATCGGCCTGGATTTAGCGGACCCGCAGACGGCCGGTCTTTCCTCCCGACTGAGAGCCGCCCACCGCGCCCTCGGCGTCATCTTCATCCTGCAGCCAAACGGCGGTCTCGGCGTCAAGGAGATCCAGGCGCTCGACGTTGACGGGCTGGTGCTCGACGGCATCAGCAACCGCTTCCTCGTCGAATGCGTGAACGCGGTGGCGAGCGGCAAGAAATGGATCGACAACAAGATCGTCCAGCACCTGCTGATGCCGCGGCCGCAATCCCAGCCCACGTCCAGGCTCACGGGGCGCGAGAGCGAAATCGCCGATCTCGTCTCGCGCGGCTTGCGCAACAAGACCATCGCCCAGCGGCTGCATGTGTCCGAAGGCACGGTGAAGATGCACCTTCACCACGTCTACACCAAGCTCAACCTCGGCAGCCGGTCGGAACTGGCCTGGGCGGCGCATGGCAAGGACACCGCCCATCCCGGGTCGGACCTGATCTGATCGGCCGGGACCTGATCCCGGCAGCGGTCTCGGTGTTGCGAATACCCTCCGTTCCCTGATTGCGACAGCAGGCGCAAGGCCTGCGGCAGCCCACGCTATCGAAGGATATATATCGTTCGATCAGGACGGGTATTCACCGAAATACTATCTAAGCGCGAATGGACGCACCCTCTGCAACGGCGACACAATCAAGCTAAGAAGGCCGCAATTCAATGCGCGATCTTCCTTAAATAGGGGCATAGGGGCGTCTTTCCAAAACCAGTAAACGTGGACTCCGCGTGTGTCCGAGCCGTGCGCATAACTGCTGCCGCGGTGAATACGACTTGTGGAATCAGTCAACCATCCGGAAAGGATGAATATCATGGCTACCATCAATATAAACGGCACGCTGGTCAACGACCAAACAGCCGGCGTACAATTCAATGATCCGGACGGCGACGATGTCGCTATCTCTGTCGACGCCGGGGGCGACATTTCCGGCAGTCTCGATGCTGCTTTTCTCGCCTTTCTCAACGGTCTCACGCTGTCGGACGCGCAGAAGGCATTCGCCGACTCCGCTGAGGCAGCAAGCCAGTCTGACCTCATCCAGGTGACGGCGGGAGCCAACGAAGTCGTTGACAGTCTGATATTCGCTCCGCTTACCAACGCGAATTCCGGTCTCGACACCGTCGGCGGCCAGGATATCCTCCTCACCACGTCGGCAGACGGGAAATCAGTGCTGGCGACCGCAGGGGTAGGTGGTCCCATCGTCGCGGCTTTCTACATCATCCCCGCCGACGCCGACAACTTGTCGGCCACTGTGCAGATGGTTACCTTCGAGGCAATCGCCCACCCGAGCGGTCTCGACCCTGACGACCGGGTGGACTTCAGCGACATCCTGAAGGTCCGCGCGTTGTCCCACACTGACACGCCCATCGGCGACGACATCAACGTCGACGATGACGGCCCGGACGTCAACACCAACGGGGCCGGCCCGGACCTCACCGTGGACGAGTCGTTCCTTGGCGGTGCCGGTGCTACCACAACCGGCAACTTCCTCGCCAACTTCCCGAACAGCTTCGGGACTGACGGCGCGGGCGCACTCACCTTCGCGCTCGGCATCCCCGCGGACGCCACAGACAGCGGGTTTGTCGACACGGCATCGCAGGAACACATTTTCCTGTACAAAGAGCTTGACGGTAGCATTACCGGTCGTGTCGGAGACGGTGGTCTTGCTGACGCGAACGGTGCTATCGCGTTCACGGTCAGCGTCAACACCACGACTGCCGTCGTGACGCTCACCCAGAGCTTGGCGATGGTTCACAACGTTCCGGGTAACGGGACCGTCCCGCCCGGCAGCTACGACGAAGCTATCTCGCTGGCGGCGACCCTCGTCACGCTCACCGCGCACAGCGAGGACGCTGACGGGGATGATGATTTCGCCACCCTGGACATCGGCGATAATCTCTTCTTCAAGGACGACGGCCCGAGCATCTCGGCAAACGGCACTCCGCCGACGCTCACGGTGGACGAAACCAACTTCGGTACCGACGACGGTCCGACGAGCTTTGCCGGCATCTTCACGCCGCATAGTAGTGGTGCTGACGGTGCGGCAAGCCCTGTCGAGATCACATACGCTCTGGCCGCATCCGGCGCATCCGGTTTGACTGACACTCTCACCGGTCTGTCAGTCGGCCTTTCGGTCGATGCTAACGGTGTCGTCCTCGGCACAATCACCGGCGGAATCGAAGTGTTCCGGATCAGCATCGACGCTGACGGTCTCGTGACATTCAACCAGTCCCGTGCGGTGATTCACGCGAACGCTGCCGATCCTAACGACACCAGGACATTGGCCAGCGCCAGCCTTATCCAGCTGACGGCGACCATCACCGACGGCGACGGCGACACGGCTGTGGCCACCAAGGATATCGGCACGAGCTTCGTCTTCACGGACGATGGGCCGACGATCACGAAGGCGTTCGACGGTGTTCCCGGCGGGGCTCTTGGTGACCACGAGACCCTGAGCAACGTGCTGACGAACCCGAACCAGTCGGCATCTGGCGACTTCGGTTTCGACATCGGGAACGACAAGTTCGCGACCTACGACGCCACGCACTCGGATTTCGCGAGCATATCGCTGTCCGGCAACGTCACCGGCCTGGTACCGAACACTCCGACCGCATTCGCAACCTCGAGCGTTACGCTCGTGGCCGGGTCGGAAACTGCCACCTCAGCGACGTTCAACTGGGCTGCCACTTACGACGCTAACCCGGACCTGGCTGGCGTTCAGCCGGGGACGATCGCCGGTACGCTTAGCTTCAACAAGACTGCCGACACCTACACCATCACGTTGAGCGATACGGCGGATGGCTTCACGAAGGACCTACTCCACACCTCGGAGTTGCTTTCCAAGGAGCCCATCGGCAACACGGGCCATCCGAACGTCGTGGTCGAGAAACTTTTCGATGCGTCGGCGACACCCGAACAGACCGACAAGGATTTCTTCGTGCAGTTCACCGGCAACTCAAACCCCAGCGGGAGCCCCTTTGGGTTCAACGGGACGGGTGACGGTAGCCCGATCGCCGGCGATACTTTTTTCAACGCCGGCCAGCAAGTCACCAGCAACTTCGAGGACTGGGTTTCCGCAACCCAGAGCACGAACGGTGTTGCCGGCGACACGATCCAGAAGGGCGAAGCGCTTACCCTCCGATTCTTCGAACTCTCGCCGGGCATCGCGACCGACGACGGCCACACCGCCCCGACCCAGACGGCCAACGATATGGCCATCGAGTTCGACGGTATCGGCAACTCCGAGGACCTGATGCTGGTCCTTAACCTCGTCAACCTCGGTTCAGACGGAGCCTTTGGGGGTTCCGGCACTGCGGCAGACACTTTCACCACGAAGGCGATGTACGTGCAGAACCAGGACATCTACAAGGCTAGCACTCCGGGTGGCGTACCCTCTCCGTATACCAACGAGTTCTCGCTCGACAACAACGACGGTCTCGTGATCGTCGAGCGGAACGACTATAACGCGGCCGGCGAGAACTGGGTGCTCCAGGGTGTCCAGATCATGCAGTCCGGCAACGGTCTGACGGGCCCCGACACTGTACCGGGTGGTGCGTTCGTAGAGACACCGACGGCGATCGACCTGCAAAAGGGAGTCGGTGCAAACGGGGGCAGCACGACCATCGCACTGCAGAACTGGGATGCGACGGACAACGATGTCCTCAAGATCACGGACATCGCTTTCACAGCGACCCAGACCGTGACCCCGGACGCGCACCTTGCGTTCGACGTGGTTATTCATGATGCCGACGGTGACGTGACCGGCACCAACCAAATCTTGGTCGACGTCATCTGACCGACGCCGCGACACGGGGAGGCGGTTCACGCCGCCTCCCATCCCCCATGTGGAAACGATCTCGCGCCCTGCGCAAAACCGGCACAAACCAAGGGGTCAACCCTGCACACAGGGCAGATATGATGATGATGAAAGCCCCACGCCCCTCTGCCCTGCAAGCGGTGATGAAAGAAGCCAGGCGCGCCATAAGACCGCTTGTCTGGTTCAGCGGCGGCATCAACATTCTGATGCTGACCGGCGCGTTCTACATGCTCCAGGTCTATCACCGCGTGTTGGGCAGCCACAGCCTGGAGACGTTGGTGATGCTGTCGCTGATGGCAGCCGCGGCGATCGCCACAATGGCGGGGCTGGAGGTGGTGCGCGCGCGTCTTCTGGCCAAAGTCGGCACGTGGCTGAACGCGCGCCTGGCACCGGTTCTCCTAAGCGCATCGGTTGAATACGCCGCCTCGGCACCCGGTCAGATCAATGCCCGTGCGCTGCGTGACCTCGACCAGGTGCGGAATTTCTTCACCAGCCCGAGCATCTACCCGATCCTCGACGCACCCTGGGCACCGCTCTTCCTGGGCGCCATCTTCCTCATGCATCCTTGGTTGGGCTGGCTGGCAACCTGCGGCGGTATCGTGCTGTTCGCGCTGGCGTTGCTCACCGAGTACCTGACCCGCAAGCCAATGGCGGAAGCCGCAGTCGCCCAGACGCGGGCTTACATACAGGCTGAGCAGACGATCCGCAACGCCGAGGTCGTCCAGGCCATGGGCATGCTCAATCCCCTGCTCGAGAGCTGGAAGGCCCAGCAGGACGAGGCAAACAGAGGACAATCCCTCGCCAGCAACCGATCCAGCACCATCTCGGCCCTGGCGCGCGCATTCCGGCTGGCCCTGCAGATGGCCGTGCTCGGCCTCGGCGCCTACCTGGTGCTGAAAAACGAGGCGTCGCCCGGCATCATGATCGCCGCCTCGATCCTGATGGGTCGCGCTTTGGCCCCGGTTGAACAGGCGATCGGGACATGGAAGGCGACGATCGGGGCACGGGCTGCTTACAAGCGTCTCGCTGCAATGGCCGGTCAGCGGCCGGAGGCCACACCGGCGCTGCCGTTGCCGCGCCCAAAGGGTAAGTTTGAGGCCGAGAACATCATGCTCGCCAGGCAGGGCGGCGAACCGATCCTGCGAGGCATCAGCTTCCAACTCAAGGCAGGTGAAGCGATGGCGTTGGTCGGCCCGAGCGCGGCGGGCAAGACCAGCCTGGCGCGAGTGCTGGCCGGCACTTGGCGTCCAACCAGCGGTCGCGCGCTGCTCGACGGCATGAGCGTTGCCGAATGGGCGGCCGAGGACCGGGGTCGACATGTCGGCTACCTGCCACAGGATATCGAACTCTTCGCCGGCACCGTCTCCGAAAACATCTGCCGCTTCGCGACGCTCAATCCGGCAGTCTTCAACAACGTGGTCAAGGCCGCGGAATTGGCTGGCGTCCACGAACTGATCAAGGGGTTGCCAAAGGGCTACGCCACCGAGATCGGTGAAGGAGGTGCGGCACTGTCCGGGGGGCAACGCCAGCGCATTGGACTGGCGCGGGCGCTCTATGGCGACCCGGCGTTCCTTATCCTTGATGAGCCTAACTCCAACCTCGACCACGAGGGCGAGCAAGCGCTGGCTACAGTCATCGGCAGGCTCAAGGCGGCAGGTGCGACCCTGATCTTGATCTCGCATCGGCCGAGCATCTTGGAAACGGTTGACAAGGTGTTGGTGCTCAACCACGGCGCACAAGACCTATTCGGGCCGCGTGACGCCGTTTTCGGTGAACTCGCCAACCGCGCTCGCAGGGTGACCCAGATGCCAAGAGCAACCCCGAAGGTGGTCAAAGACGTGCAAGACACCCAAGAGGCAAAGGAAGCATGAACACAATGAGGTCGTGCCGGTCTTGCAGTCTTTGCTGTGAGTTACCTGCGCTCGTTGAGTTCGACAAACCGATGACCATGTTCGGCCCAGTGAGGAATTATCGATGAACGTCGTTCCGCTGCCCGTCCCGCCGCCATCCCTGCTGACACCGGTACCCCTGCGTCTCGCGGGCGTGAAATGGACCGGGTTCGCGATCATGTTCCTGTTCTTCGGCGTGGCCGGGGGCTGGGCGGCGCTGGCACCATTGGACAGCGCCGCGGTGGCACCGGGCGTTATCAAGGTCGCCGGCGACCGCAAGCTCATCCAGCATCTCGAGGGCGGCATCATCGCGGAGTTGAACGCCGCCAACGGCGATATCGTCAAGGCCGGCAAGGTGCTCATCCGGCTCGATAACACACAGGCAACCGCGCAGCTTGACCTGATCCAGAACCGGATAGCGACGCGTGAGGCGCTGGCCGCGCGTCTCAGGGCCGAGCGCGACGGCAAGGCCGAGATCGAGTTCGATGCCGCGTTGCTCGCCAACCCCGCCAGCGCAGCAAGGGACGCCGTGGCCGCACAGCGCGACGTGTTCGCCGCCAAGCATCACAATTTGAAGGACGAGCGGGAAATTCTCAGCCAGCGCCGTCACCAGATCGAGGAAGAGATCACGGGACTGCAGCAGCTTATCGTCACCGAGGACAAGCAGATCGAGGCGATCGAGGGTGAGACCAAGGACCTGGAGAGCCTGCTGGCGAAGGGGCTGACCACCCGCGAGCGGAACCTGTCGCTCAAACGACAACAGCGGGAGATCGAGGGCGAGCGCGCTACCAACGTCGCAGCAATCGCTCGTGCCAGAAGCGCCATGGCCGAGATCGACATGCAAATCCTGAACCTCAACACAGTGCGGCTGAACGCGGCCGTCGATGAGCTGAGCAAGGTCGAGGCGGAGCTGTTCGACCTCAGACAGCAGGAGCGCTCCGCCAGGGACGTGCTGGCCCGCACCAATATCGCGGCGCCGGTCGACGGCATCGTCATGGACCTGAAGGTCCACACGGCGGGCGGTGTCGTGAAGCCCGGCGAGACATTGATGACAGTCGTGCCGCTCGGACAACAACTCGTGGTCGAGGCCATGGTCAGACCCGAGGATGTCGAGACGATCGCCCCCGGGCAGCCCGCGCGCGTCAGCTTCCCGGCCTTCGCCCGCTACAACCTGCCGCCTCTCGAGGGCGTCGTGGAGATCGTGTCGGCTGACCGCATGACGGAGGAGCGCAGCGGGGCACCGTATTTCGCCGCGACCGTTTTGATCGACAGAAATGAGCTCGCCAAGCTGGAGGGCCGTAAGCTCTTGCCAGGCATGTCGAGCGAGGCGATGATCCGGACGGGTGCTCGCACCGTGCTTTCCTACCTGGCCGAGCCGATCACGCAGAACTTCCGCCGGGCGATGCGGGAAAAATAGCCGTAGGCCGCCCTTCTCGCGCCTCGACTTACCGAACGATAGATATCGTTCGATAGGTAGGGACATTGACCATAATACTATCGAAGCGGGAATAGACCGGCGCTCGCCATCGGCGGGACAATCAGGGATTCGAAGGCCGCGATTCAGAGGGCGGTCTTTCCTTTGGATGGGGCCCCTCAGGAATCGATCTTTCGCCTGGGGGTACATTTCGGCAGAACAGCAATGTCGATCACCTCGATTCTCGACGACGAGGCCGTCAACGACCGGAAGACCGCGCTACAAACCGGCGACAACGTCGACGACGCTTTGACAGACACCGATGTTGCAGACTCCTCGCAGCCGGCTTCGTTCCGAACCTGTGTCGAGACGAACCTCGGACTGAACTCCGCGCTCCCCTACCGGCGCCGGCGTTGCGACCGCCGAACGGCAGGTTCCCCAGCAATCTTCACGATAATCTCTAGGAGGCTCTCATGGCGCTTTCCGTAACGCTCACCGGCACGACCGTTACCCTTGACGAAACGGCCGGCTTGCAGAATGACGATACCAACACCGCCTTGCCGACTGCGTTCTCCAGTCGGCTGACGGCACTCGGCGCTGACCCGGCCACCGCGATTAATGCAGCGGTGAGCAACGGCAACGTCATTTCCATCAGCGGCGTCACGGGCTCGGTCGGCAACATCGCCTTCACCGATTCTAGCGGCGGCGCGCTCGACGGTGACTCGAGCGGTCTCTTTACCAACGACGGCGAAGAGATCTTTCTTTTCACGGACACGCAGAACGACAACATCGTGCTCGGCAAGACGTCAGCAGGCGCCATCGCCTTCGCGGTTTACCTCGAGGAGACCGGGAGCCCGACCAGCGGCGGCAAGTTCTGGAGCATTCAATACGAGGCGCTGGAGCATCCGGACGCCACCAACCCCGATGACTCCATCGACCTGGACGGCAATCTCAAGGTCTCGGTCAGTGAGGAGATCAACTTCGCCTTCGCCGGGGCACCCTCGGGCAGCAACCTGTTCATGATGTTCGGCAATCCGGCCTCCACCCAGATCGTGGTGATCGGGAAGGACCCGCTCGATCAATCCGCCGGCGGCAACATCACAACCAAGGATGTGCTTAATATCAGCCAGGCCGGCAGCACCACCTCATTCGGCGTCAACGGCAACCAGATCAACCCCGGTGAGGGGGCGTTCATCACCTATGTCACGGGCGCGAACACGAACTTCCTGGTGCCAAATCTGGACCAGAACGAGGCCGACGTCGAAGCCAACATCGCGTTCACGAACGTCGTCAATGCGAGTTCGGCATCCTTCACCGTCAACCAGACCAATCCGGGCGTCGGACCCGTCAGCGTCAAGATCTCGGCCCTCAACACCGCCGCTGAACCGGGGGTGAATTTCGTCAACGGGCTCACCGGCGACACGGCCGTCACCATCACCTCGGTCTCGGTCGTCGACAACATCGTCAAGACAGGCAATACGCAATTTCTTCCGACCGTCACGGACAACGGCGACGGCACCTGGACGATCAAGGGCCTGAGCACCGGCGACAAGGTGCAGTGGACGACGAGCGGAACCCATGACCGCGTGCTGATCGAAAACGTCAGCAACGCCGATGGCGTTTCCGGCAACGACAACAACACCTTCGATATCGGCGGGTTCGGCCTCAGCCAGGCGCAGCCGGCACCCGACGAGAAGCTCGACTTCACCGTGCAGATCGCCGATTTCGACGGCGACACGGCAAGCGACAGCTTCTCCATTGGCATCGACGGGACCGGCATCTTCGACGACAACCACGTCGACGGCGTCGTCATAGCTTGACTCGATCCGGCCGGGCGCCATCCCCTGACGCCCGGCCGGGCACTGGCCCAAAGGCATCGAAACGGGGGTATCCGTGATGCAGCCAAGACCGCAGTTCCAGGAGGTGATGCATCTGGCGCGGCGCCAGGTGCCCGCCCTCCTCCTTTTCAGCCTGCTCGCCAACCTCCTCCTGCTCGCCAGCACAGTCTACATGCTGCAGATCTACGACAGGGTCCTGTCGAGCGGCTCGATCGATACGCTGATGTGGCTCACCCTGGCGGTGATCGCCGCGATCGCCGTCTATGGTATGCTGGAACAGGCCCGACGCATGATCCTCGGGCATATCAGCCAATGGCTCGATGACCAACTCAGCGTTCCGGTGATCGAACGAGCCATGGAAGCTCGCCTTGCGGGCAGCAGCCTCGAGGCCGGCCTGAAGGATGTGGCCGACTTGCGGGGCTTCGTTGCCGCTGACGGCATGCTGACCTTTCTCGACGCGCCCTGGACGCCCGTCTTCCTGGCGTTCATGTGGCTCCTGCACCCGGCATTGGGCCTGGTCGGAATAGCCGGGGCGGTGCTTTTGTTCTGTGGCGCGCTGGCCAACGACTTTCTCACGCGCCGCAAGGGCCAGGAAGCGTCGCTGGGTCTGCGCCGCAATCAGGCCGCGGCCAGTCAATACGTCGATGGCGCCGAGACGCTCCGCTCGCTCGGCATGTCAGAGCCGGCGCTGCAGCGCTGGGAAGAAAAACAGCAGTCGTTGATGACCATCCAAGCGCAGCTTCTCAGTCGCACAACCAGCATCGCCAGCCTGTCGCGCTCGCTGCGTCTGGCCCTTCAAGTGGCCGTGCTGGGGCTCGGCGCGTATTTTGTCCTGCGTGGCGAACTGACGGCCGGATCGATGATCGCGGCATCGATCCTGCTCAGCCGCGCGCTCGCGCCGATAGAACGCTCGATCGGAGCCTGGCGCAGCCTGGTCACTGCCCGCACCGCGCGTCGCAACCTCATGCGCCTCTTCGCCGACACCGGGTCCCGGCAGAGCGGCGGCGTAACCTTGCCGCGCCCGCAAGGGCGCCTGAAGCTCGAGGACGCATACTACTATGCGCCGGGAACACAGCAGACACTGATCAACAAAGTGTCCTTCGATGTGGTGGTCGGCGAGACCTGCGGCGTGATCGGACCGTCGGGCTCCGGCAAGACCACGCTCTGCCGCCTGATAGTGGGGACGCTGCGCCCGTCGCTCGGCCATGTGAGGCTGGATAGTGCGGAGGTCGCAAGCTGGCCGCCGGATCAATTGGGGATGCACATCGGCTACGTGCCACAGCAGGTTGAGCTGTTTCCGGGAACGATCGCCGAGAACATCGGGCGCTTGCGCGATGTCGACAGCGCGGCAGTTGTCGCCGCGGCGCAACTTGCGGGTATCCACGAGATGATATTGCGGTTGCCGAACGGTTATCAAACCGAGGTAGGGCCGCATGGGGCACGGA
>NZ_RZOT01001039.1:0-391 GCF_003999085.1 Mesorhizobium sp. M4A.F.Ca.ET.090.04.2.1 | reverse complement strand
GCACCAGCACCGCGTCGGTCTGGGCATGCGCGCCCGCCATCGGCAGCAGGATCACCGCCAGCGCGCAGGCGCCGGCCAGAAGCGAGCGTGTCATGACTGTCCCTCCGTTCAGCCGCAGCACGAACCCGGCCTGTCGTGGCCGGGCTTAAGCATTCAGATACAGACGATCAGGCCCACGGGCGCTGCGCGGCGTTCTTCTGTTCGAACGAGTCGATGGCGCCGGCCTTCTCCATGGTCAGGCCGATGTCGTCCAGCCCATTGAGCAGGCAGTGGCGCTTGAAGTCGTCGAGGTCGAACGTGACCACGCCGCCATCCGGCCCGCGGATTTCCTTGGCCTCGAGATCGACCGACAGCGTGGCGTTGGAGCCGCGCGAGGCGTCGTCCATCAGCT
>NZ_RZOT01001038.1:0-393 GCF_003999085.1 Mesorhizobium sp. M4A.F.Ca.ET.090.04.2.1 | reverse complement strand
GGTCTAGGAACGGCAGCAGGAGGCCAATGCATGGCAGCGACCGTTGCTCAGGGCGCCCCGGGGATACCGGCGCGCTGGACGTCAAGCGCCAAGAGCGGCGTTGGCACTGCGCTTTCTGAGGTCAGCCCCCTCTGGTTCACGCTCAGCCACGGCATCCTCAACGAGATCTACCATCCGCGCCTCGACAGCGCCTGCACGCGCGACATGGAACTGATCGTCACCGGCCCCGGCGGCTATTTCTCCGAAGAGAAGCGCGATGCCGCGCATGAGGTCTCGACGGTCGATGCCGGCGTGCCCGCCTACCGGCTGACCAACACCGCGACCGATGGGGCGTACAGGATCGGTAAAAGGATCATTACGGATCCGAAACGCCCTGTCCTGCTGCAGGAGCTG
>NZ_RZOT01001037.1:0-404 GCF_003999085.1 Mesorhizobium sp. M4A.F.Ca.ET.090.04.2.1 | reverse complement strand
CCACTACAGCCGCGTCGAGCGCCGGCGGCTGGCCATCGACTTCGGCGATCGCGCCCTTGAGCCGCTTGAAGTGTTCGGCCACCAGGCTGCCGGTGAGGTCCACCTTGTCGGCGGAGCCCGCGCGCGGCAGCAGCTTTGCCCCGGTCTTGACGACCTTGCCTAGCTTGCCAAGCTTGCCGAGCAGTTTCGAGCCGCCCTTCGCGGCCGCCTTGTCGTCAGCCGGCGCCTCGTCGGACCGGGTGAGGTCCGTCTCCTGAACCACCGCCGTCAGCAGGCGCTTCAATGCGGAATCGGCGCTTGAAAGGTCCTTGAGGTTCTCGCTGGCGACGTTGAGGTCGCTCAACGGGGCGAGCCGCATGTCGCGCAGGAAGCTGTCCCATTGCGCGATATAGTCCTCATAGTAG
>NZ_RZOT01001036.1:0-413 GCF_003999085.1 Mesorhizobium sp. M4A.F.Ca.ET.090.04.2.1 | reverse complement strand
ATCACGGAGTTTCGGCAATGAAGGATTTCGACGGCAAGATCGCCCTGGTGACTGGGGCGACCTGGTCCGGCACGGATACATCGACAGTCGCCACCAGCGCGGCGGCGCCGTTGCGGTCGAATTCGTCCTGCATCGCCGCATTGGCGCTCTCGTCGATACCGAGCGCGACGATCGCCGCTCCGCCCGCCGCGAGGCGCCTGGCGCTCGCCAGGCCGATCCCGGTCGTCCCAGTCACCAGGGCGATCTTGCCGTCGAAATCCTTCATTGCCGAAACTCCGTGATTGTCGCCGGGATTTGCAGGCGCGGCGCCGTAGCCGATCCTCATAATGCGCAGGATGACAGGCGACAAGAACGCGTATCCCGTCGGGCGGCGGCTGCCCGATTTGACTCCCTGTCGCGGCCGACAATAAGGT
>NZ_RZOT01001035.1:0-414 GCF_003999085.1 Mesorhizobium sp. M4A.F.Ca.ET.090.04.2.1 | reverse complement strand
CGCCTCGGCCATGCGCCCGATTTCGCCGCTGCCGGCCGCGGGCAGCGACGAAATCGGGCGCATGGCCGAGGCGCTGAGGCTCTTCCGGGATACCGCCGTCGAGGTCGAGGAAAAGAACCTGCGCGACGTTGCAGAAGCACGTCAGCGGCTGGTCGATGCCATCGAAAGCATTTCCGAAGGTTTCGCTCTCTATGACAGAGAGGACCGGCTTGTCCTCAGCAACAGCCGCTACCGCGAACTGCTCTACGCCGGCCTGGAGGCCGAGCTAACCCCTGGCACGGCATTCGAGGAGATCATTCGCCGATCCGCCGAGCGCGGCTACATCAGGGATGCCGAGGGGCGGGTCGATGAGTGGGTTGCCGAGCGCCTGTGGCGGCACCGCAACCCTAGCGAACCATGGGTGCAGCGGCGGGG
>NZ_RZOT01001034.1:0-414 GCF_003999085.1 Mesorhizobium sp. M4A.F.Ca.ET.090.04.2.1 | reverse complement strand
GAATTGGGGAATAGGGGAATAGGTAAGCTAGTCGGCCGAGAGTTTGCGGATCAGAAGGCGGAGAAGCTTCCCCACACTTTCGGTCCCCTCCAGCAATGAAATCGCCGTCACTTTCGGCGCGATGCCGGTACGCTCGGCTATCAGGATCTGTGTCTCCAATTCCTTCAGTGAGCCTTGAGCGATACGCAAAAATTGCTGATAGGACCCCCGGATTTCTCTACCATGGCCTTCCGCGATGTTGGCTGGTATCGAGGCGGCGGCTCGGCGCACTTGGCTGGTTAATCCATAGAGCTCCTCCTTGGGCCGGGATTTCGTCGCCCCATAACCGCCACCGCAAGATCCATCGCTTGCTGCCAGACGATCAGCTCCTTGTAGGAGCCTGTTTTCTCGGTCATTTCCCCTACACCCCTACAC
>NZ_RZOT01001033.1:0-418 GCF_003999085.1 Mesorhizobium sp. M4A.F.Ca.ET.090.04.2.1 | reverse complement strand
CTACACCGATCGGGACTGGGAGAGGGATTGCGTAACCTATGCGCAGGCGGCCGAGGGCGAAGGCGATTGGGCGAGCCTCGCCTGCTCCGGCTATCGCGGCTACCCCGTGCTGATCGGCTACGACGATGCCCGCGAATCGCTGTTCTACGGGTTCCCGTCCGGCGACATGACCTCGGTCTGGGAAAGCTTCTCCGGCCTCAACACGGCCGGGCCCAAGGTGGAATGGCGCATCGAGACCAACGGCGACGTCGCCATCCCCTTCGCCGTCATCCACCGCCGCGAGGTCAGCAATCCCGATGACGAGAACAAGCCGACCCAGGTGCTGGTCGTCGCCAAGGTGGCCCAGCCGGACACCCAGCAGGGCTGCACCATCGGGCTGGTGCTGGCCACCGGCAACCCGCAGGCCAACGACCAGGCG
>NZ_RZOT01001032.1:0-420 GCF_003999085.1 Mesorhizobium sp. M4A.F.Ca.ET.090.04.2.1 | reverse complement strand
GAAAACTGCTGTGTCTTTTTCGCCGACGGCACCTACCTGGAGCCGCTGGCGGTTGGTGACGACCTGGAGACGGACCGGGCGATAGGCGAAGGCAATGTGTTCGTCGCGCGCGATCGTCTCTACCGGCAGAACCTCGGTGACGAAGGCTTTTCCGCTGTCGTGCTCGGAACCGGCGATGCCGACGCCGACCATGTTCGTTATGTCGGAGCCGGGATGTCGGCGGGGGAGTTGCTGAGTTTCTCCCGTGGTTTCACCGATGCGAGCGGCAAGAGCGATTTGGCGTCCTTCAAGCTGGCCTTCTGCGCCAGCAAGGATGCCGATGACGCTTTCCTTTTCGCTTGTGAGCGCATCAATGCACCGAAGATCGACCGCACTGCATTGCAGGCGCATGCCAACGGCGTAACAGGCATCGTCGAAGTC
>NZ_RZOT01001031.1:0-433 GCF_003999085.1 Mesorhizobium sp. M4A.F.Ca.ET.090.04.2.1 | reverse complement strand
CGCCAAGCGAACCGATGTCGCTGAGACAGGGGGCGTGATGGCACAGTACGTGCGGAATTCCGGTTCGCGGTCTTGCGTGACCAGTTCCGACCGATGACGACTGAGGAATCATCTATTCTCTGGATAGATGATTCACATGGATTCTCCCGAAAATCCTCATATATTCTTGCTAGGCGGCGCTTTCCATAGCAATTTCAAGACTTAAGCCATCAAAACAATGCCGCCAGCGCGCGAATTCACCTGCGATATGCCACCGAGCCCGCTTGAGCGCCGTGAATATACCGGAAATACCGTTGGATTTTGTCGCCGCCTTCTATGCCGCCAGGCAACCAATCAAAATCTAGCTTTTTAGAATCAATAGCTTGCCGGTGTCGAAGTCCTACCCTTGCCGGTGTCGAAGTCCTACCGATGACGCAGTCCGATAGTCACTGTC
>NZ_RZOT01001030.1:0-437 GCF_003999085.1 Mesorhizobium sp. M4A.F.Ca.ET.090.04.2.1 | reverse complement strand
GGTTTAGGGTTCGGCTCTCCACCGGCCCGAAAGCGAGACCATGGCAACGCCCGCGCATGTCGCGATCATCATGGATGGAAACGGACGCTGGGCCAAGGCGCGCGGCATGCCGCGGCTTGCCGGCCATCGCGCGGGCGTCGAGGCCTTGCGCAAGACAGTGCGCGCCGCGCCCGACCTCCGCGTCTCGTTCCTGACAGTATACGCCTTCTCGTCGGAAAACTGGTCGCGGCCGAAATCCGAGGTCAGCGACCTGATGGGCCTGTTGAAACTGTTTATCCGTCGCGACCTTGCCGAACTGCATCAGAACGGCGTGCGAGTGCGAATCGTCGGCGACAGGGCGGGGCTGCAGCCCGATATCAGGGGCCTGCTGCAGGAAGCCGAATCGCTCACCGCCGGCAACAAGGCGCTGACGCTGGTCATTGCCTTCAACTATGGCG
>NZ_RZOT01000102.1:0-12819 GCF_003999085.1 Mesorhizobium sp. M4A.F.Ca.ET.090.04.2.1 | reverse complement strand
CTTCCTTTACACCAACAAGGAGTCGATTTCACTCGGCATCGGCTGCCTGGTCTCGGATTTCGCCGCGATGTTGGAGAGCCCGTCCGCCCTCCTAGACGCGATGAAAAACCATCCTTCGATCCGGCCGCTGATCGCTGGCTCGGAGGTGAAAGAATATGCCGCCCATCTTATCCCCGAAGGTGGTTACAGGGCCATTCCGCAGCTCTTCGGCGACGGTTGGGTCATCGTCGGCGACGCAGCGCAACTGAACAATGCCATTCACCGTGAGGGTTCGAACCTTGCCATGACCTCGGGTCGTGTCGCGGCTGAGGCGATCATCAAAGTCAAAAGCCGCAACGGTCCTATGACCAAAGGGAACCTTGCGCTCTACAAGACGATGCTGGATGAATCCTTTGTGATCAAGGATCTTAAGAAATACAAGGACATGCCAGCCTTACTCCACACCAATTCCAGCAACTTTTTTACCAGCTATCCGCGGTTGATGTCGTATGCCGCTCAGAACTTCATGCGTGTCGACGGCACGCCGAAGATCGAGAAGGAAAGGGCCACCACGGCCGCCTTCATCAACGCGCGCTCGCGCTGGGGGTTGGTCAGCGACGCGGTCCGGCTGGCATTGGCATGGCGCTGAAGAGGGTACAAGATGACGATCGCAGTGACGAAGGTTCGTGTCGAGGACAAGCTTTACCAGAACCGCTACCTGGTCGATTCCGGCCGCCCCCATATCATAGTGCGACCGCACGAGAAGCCAAGCGCGAACTTGCTTGCGTTGACCTACGTCTGTCCAGCGAAATGCTATGAGTTGAATGACAGGGGCCAAGTCGAGATCACCGCCGACGGCTGCATGGAATGCGGCACCTGCCGGATATTGTGCGAGAAAGGCGGCGACATCGAGTGGAACTATCCGCGCGGCGGCTTTGGTGTCCTGTTCAAGTTCGGATGATCAGCCGGGACCGTGCCAAGAGCATGCCGGCAGCGAGCAACTGCGGCACACCATGAGCCTCTCCATCCACTTGCAAAGAGCTAGTGAATATTGGGCGTTCGCAATTCAAATTTCCTCGACTGGTAGGGGTGTCCTCAGGCCACGGCGGCGGCCTGTGCGCCGGACTTACCACCGGTAACGTGGTCGAGCCCCTTTGGGACAACGTTCGGCCATCGTGCCGGATGGCAGCCACAACGGCCGGTGAGCAAATGGAACGGCACAATCCATGACAAAGACGTATGTGCTAGTGCATGGTGCCTGGCATGGCGGATGGTGTTGGCGGGACGTCGCCGCCAATCTTCGCAAGATGGGATGCCACGTGACCACGCCGACCCAGACAGGTGTCGGCGAACGCGCACATTTGCTGTGCAAGGACATCACGCCCGACACATTCGTGACCGACATCGTCAACCACATTGTAACGGAAGAGCTGAGCGATGTGATCCTTGTCGGTCACAGTCTAGGCGGCATCAGCATCACCGGCGCCGCCGACCGGATACCCGACCATATCAGCCATCTCGTTTATCTCGCTCGACGGCGCCATCGTCGAGAGCGGTCAAAGTGTATTCAGCACCATGCCCCCCGACATCGTCGCCGCCCGTCGAAAATTGGTTGCGGAGGAAGGACGGGGTATCTTCATGCCGACTCCGCCGCCAACAGCATTCGGCATTCCCAAGGGACACTCGCTCACGGACTGGGTGCGGCGCCGGATAACACCGCATGCGGCAAGCACCTACGAAAGCAGACTTAAGCTCGAGCCCCCGCTCGGCAACGGCAGGCCCCGAACCTATGTCGTCTGCACTAATCCGCTCCACCCGCCGACGGCGGGAGCGCGAGAATGGGTCGCGAAGCAGGATGGCTGGGCGTGGCAGGAACTCGCCACTGGCCACGACGCAATGATCCTCGCACCGACGGAAGTTGCTCTCCTTCTTAGCGCTGTCGGCTGAGGAACCAAGTAAAGGGTGAGCGGGCGGCCGATTCTCAGGCCGCGGCCTTGAGTTCTGGTGCACGGATGTAGGCCCAACGGGTCGTTCCGGTGGCGCCACCGAAACCACCACCGGAACAAAGGCGGGAGTGGCCTGTCCTGCCGACGTCGCAAGCTTGCGAGCGTTCCGCCGCGGCCGCAGCCCGTAGCGCCGGGCAACCTCCGAGATCACCACGTTCGGCCCCAGGGTCTCGGCGATGACTCCGTCCCTTGTCGTCCATCGACCAATGCCTGCCGACTAACAGCGCCGTTGATCACCTTGAAACGCCGAGGCTGCCGCTCAGGGTCAATCGTAAAGTTCAAGTTCAGACACAAGCCGATCTCCGATCCACCTCAGAATCGGCAGGCCCACAGATCGCGGGCACTCCTGGAAGGACACAGCGCTTACCCTTAAAATATGGAGAACCATGGCTTTACGCCGTCGGCAGTTGAGCTGATCTCGCAATGCTATTTCCCCGGCAACGTCCGCGAGCTGGAGAACTGCGTGTAAAGAACAGCCACACTTGCGCGTTCTCCTCTGGAAGGAACCAATCTTTCGGAACGTGGCAATGGCATCGACGAGCTCTCACGGCCCAGCACGAAGCCGGTTAGGCGCATCGGCGCCCCTGAACACGAGATAGCCGGTTGCGATTCTAACGATACGGCCGGACCGGCGCTGGGACCGCGACGGACGGAGCGTGACCGGCTGATCGACACAATGGAGAAGGCCGGCTGGGTTCAGGCTAATGCGGCTCGAATTCTCCGCCTCACGCCGCGACAAGTCGGCTAGGCGATACGCCGGCATAGTCTCGAGGTGAAGGAAATTCTAAGAGCCTGATGAGCCAATCGTCAGGCCAGTGGTCTTGCGCGCCCTCTGCGCGACAAGGAGTGCTTTGTGCTTCTGAACGGATTTGGACTTGCACTGTCGCAAGCAGGACAAAATTGTGTCGCGCCGGCCTCACACAATCCGACATCGACCCAAATAGTGAACTGAAGCCGCTTTTTTAAGTTGGTATGGCTCTTGCACCTTGAACCGCGACGTTACCAGCAACGGAGCCGTTTGATGTCCTCACCGACAGTTTCGATTGAGGGGCCGACCAGCACGACATCCGAGGGTTTTCTGGCAGCCGCGAAATCCGGTGGCTGCGCACCGTCCTCCTACGGTTCGTCGCCGACCAGCCCGGGCGATGTGGATCCGGCTATTTGGGACAAGATCAAGGATCACCCCTGCTTTTCGGAGGAAGCGCATCACTATTTCGCGCGTATGCATGTGGCGGTCGCGCCGGCTTGCAATGTCCAGTGCAACTACTGCAATCGCAAATACGATTGCGCCAACGAGAGCCGGCCTGGTGTTGTGTCTGAGAAGCTGACGCCCGACCAAGCGCTACGCAAGGTCATCGCGGTTGCCAACGAAGTTCCGCAGCTTTCGGTTCTTGGCATCGCTGGGCCGGGGGATGCCTGTTACGACTGGGAGAAAACGAAGGCAACGTTCGACCGCGTCATCAGGGAAATCCCCGACATAAAGCTGTGCGTCTCCACCAACGGGCTCGTGCTGCCGGACCATGTAGCTGAGCTTGCCGAAATGAATGTTGATCACGTGACGATCACCATCAACATGGTCGACCCGGAAGTCGGCGCAAAGATCTATCCTTGGATTTTTTATGAAAATCGCCGCTACTTCGGCATCGAAGCCGCTCGAATCTTGCACGCGCGGCAGATGCTGGGCCTGGAGATGCTGAGCGCGCGCGGCATCCTCACCAAAATCAACTCGGTGATGATTCCTGGAGTGAACGACCAGCACCTGTTTGAGGTGAACAAAATGGTCAAGGAGCGGGGCGCGTTCCTGCACAACGTGATGCCTCTGATTTCGGACCCGGCGCACGGCACCCACTACGGACTCATCGGGCAGCGCGGCCCAACGGCAATGGAGATGATGGCTCTTCAGGATCGACTTGAAGGTGGCGCCAAGTTGATGCGCCACTGCCGGCAGTGCCGGGCAGATGCTGTCGGCCTGCTCGGTGAAGATCGTGGCCAGGAATTCACGCTGGATGGGATTCCCGACGATGTCACCTACGATGCTGGCAAGCGTCAGGCCTATCGGCAGGTGGTCGCACACGAGCGCCGTGATCATGAGGCGGCGAGGAGCGAGGCCATCGGTATGGTCAAGGCAACAGACTCCGAAAAGTCGCTTCTGGTTGCGGTGGCCACAAAGGGAGGTGGACGCGTCAACGAACACTTCGGCCACGCGAAGGAATTCCAGGTTTATGAAGTCTCGCCTAGAGGGATCAGCTTGGTCGGGCATCGGAAGGTCGAGCGGTATTGCCTCGGAGGCGGGGGCGAAGACGCCACCCTCGAGGGCGTCTTCGCTGCGCTGGAAGGCATACACATAGTGCTATGCGCCAAGATCGGAAATCGCCCGAAGGAACAACTCTCGCGAGCTGGACTGCGCGTAACCGACGCCTATGGCCATGACTACATCGAGACCGCAGTCAGCGCACTTTACGCGGCAGAGTTTGGGATCAGACCACTAGCGGCGACGGCCTGAGCGGTCTCGTCCGATAACCAGGAGTTAGAATGGCTTTCAAGATCATCGCATCCCAATGTACCCAATGCGGGGCCTGCGAGTTCGAATGTCCCTCGGAAGCGATCAAGTTCAAGGGCGACGCCTATGTGATCGATCCAATCAAGTGCACCGAATGCAAGGAGGCCTTCGATAAGCAGCAATGCGTGTCGGTCTGTCCGGTACCGAAAACCTGCGTTCCCGCTTGATTCCTACCGAAACGGTCGGGTTCGCCGCGCGAGGACGCCTGCAACCCGCGACCACACCAAAAGCCTCGAGAAAGGAATGGACAGCATGTGGTCCAGACGCGAACAGGAGGTCGAAATCGGCAGACCGCCACGGTTCATGCAGGGTGAGCGGGTCCGTGCAACACGCCACATAAAAAACGACGGCACCTATCCCGGCAAGGAGATCGGCGAAAACCTCGTGCGGAAGGGCGACGAAGGCTACGTGCGCGACATTGGAACCTTTCTCCAGCAATTCTTCATCTATGCGGTCGAATGGATCGATCGTGGCACGGTCGTCGGCATGCGAGCGCGCGAACTCATTAGCCTCGACAAAGTCGAGGTTCCCTGCGGAGCTGAAGGCATTTCCAACGGAGGAACAGCCGGATGAAAGTAATGATTCGCAGGACCGCTACTGGCTTGTCGGCTTATGTCCCCAAGAAGGATCTCGAAGAGCCGATCACCGAGATTGAGAACGCAGACTTATGGGGCGGGACCGTGACGCTCAGGAACGGTTGGCGGCTCATGCTGCCCGACCTTCCGCGCGATACGCGTTTGCCGATCACCGTCGAGGCGATGAAGATTTCCGACGGGGCCTGATGCCGGTGGGTTCAGTGGCGGAGAGGAAACGCGTATGAACACGATGCTGAGCTGGGACCATCTCGTCGTCGTCCGGGGCAGTTTTGCCAAAAAGCTGATTGACCTGCTGAAGGGCGCTCTCAAGGCCGATCGAGTGATCCCCTATCTCGGTCCTGGTCTTCTGCAGCTTAACACGCCGGAATCACCTGCACCTTGCACCCCTGAAGATGTCGCCGCGGCGCTCAACAAGCGGGCGCCTGCCCCTTCCAGGATTCGCACCAATATGTGGTCGGTCGCGCAGTTTATCGAGCAGCGCCGACATCGTCGGACTCTTCAAGCGTGGATGGCGGAGATATTCGCAGCCCCCGCCGAGCCGACCGTTCTTCACGCCTGGCTCGCAACCCTTCAACTGTCTGTCATCATCGACAGCTGGTACGATGGCGCCATGCGGGCAGCCCTTGCAGAGGCCGGCCAAACAGACGTTGTCGAGATACAAGGAACCACGCGAGCGACCGGAATTGGTAACATCTGGACGAGAACTTACGATTTGTCAGGAACAGAACTCGACGCCGAACAAGTGGCAAGGACGGTGCTCTATGCGCCGCACGGCAGCGTCAGGCCGGCCGCAAACTTCCTCGTGGCTGATTCCGATTACGTCGAAGTCCTAACCGAAATTGATATCCAGACGCCGATCCCGGACGTGGTGAAGCAACGGCGCGTCAACCGGGGCTTTTTCTTCGTTGGCTGTCGCTTCAACGATCAGATGCTGCGCACATATGCCAGACAGATGATGAAGCGCTCCACTGGCCCACATTTTGCGGTGATCGATTCGGCTACGCTGACCAGAAACGAACGTCGTTTCCTTGCCGAAGGCGCAATCACGGTCATCGACATGCCGATCGGCAACGCCGCGGCTCGCCTCGTCGGGGTCGATGCTAGCCAGGATTAATGGCCGGCGATTGCTGGTGAGTCGCTTGCCTCCAAGGGCGAAAACTCAGTTGGGAATACATCTGAGCAGTAATGCTACTGGCAGCACAACGGAGGCTCTGAATTCGTTGGGCCATGTGAAAGGGCCCGCTGCTGCGGGACGTGAGCACGTTGCGGCGGCATTACGCACATGATTTTGTGACACCCGTGGCAAAAGAACTGAAGCGCCCGAGCCGAACCGCGACAAGATATGCAGCGCTCAATGGCTTCGGCAGAAATTTGGCACAGTTTCGACAGTTCGCATGCACCTCCAGGGTCAAGGAGGTTGATTATGCCTGTTTATGTGGGTTGGCGACGCGAGCAGGAATTCCCACTACCTTTGCCCCGGCGGGAACATCGCGTGTGACCACGCTGCCAGCGCCTACGACCGCATTATCGCCAATCGTGACGCCAGGCAGAATGATTGCTCCACCGCCGATCCAGACACGGCTGCCAATGCGAACAGGACGCCCGACCTGCAGGCCGGCCTGTCGCTGCTCGGCATCATGTGGATGATCGGCGGTATAAATCTGCACGGCAGGCCCAATTGCCGTTCCTTGCCCGATTTTGACCTCTACCACGTCAAGAATAACGCAGTTGAAGTTGATGTAGGCATTGGCGCCAATGCGGATATTGAATCCGTAGTCGCAAAAAAAGGGCGGACGGATGACCGTTCCGCGCCCAACCTCTCCCAGCCGCTCGGACAAAAGCTCATGCCAATGCTCCGTGGTCTGCCCCAGCGTATCATTGTACCGCTTGAGCCAAGCCCCGGTGGCCAACAGGTCAGCTTGGATCTCCGGATCCGCCGCATTGTAAAACTCGCCTGCGAGCATCTTTTCTTTCTGGCTACGCATCATAGTCTCCCGTCAGGTCGTGTCCCGTGCAGTGATGCAGGAACGCACATCAAACTGCCTCGGCAACTTTGTAACTCGGTCTGCCGGGCGCGTGGTCAAGCCGGGGCGACAGTTTCGTCTCGACCAACTTCTGCGAATTTTGGAAATATCGCAGATCAACCGGTCGCAGGGCCAATACCTGACGAAGTCGGCAACTGTCCAGCGGTCGAACTCACTTTCATGCCCATCTCAACGGGTGCCATGAGCGCGGCGCAACGCGCTCGAACGCCGAAATACTTAATTCCCAAACACCCTCTAAGATTGAGAAAGTGCATCGTTTTGTACGAAACTAACAATCCCATTAGCTGAAGAGTTTGCAACACATCCGTGTCAGATCCCCATCAGCTTGAACGCCGCCTGGCTGACTTCAGTGTCGGGGTCTTTCAGATGCTCGGGTTCCTGGAAGTGGTTGGCGTTGAAGGCTATCGTTCGACTGGCCAATCTCCCCATGCCGCGCAGCGCTTCACCGAACACATCGGACTGGCGCTTGAACTCCGGACTGTCCTGGTCGGCTGACACGACGGCAATCGGGCAGGTGATCCGGTCGAGATGGCGCATCGGGCTGAATTCCGCCTCTTCCCCCCTCCGTCAGATGCAGGTAGCTGCTGCGCGAGGAAAGCATCACCGGATAGAGATCATACATGCCGCTCATCAGCAAGCCGCCCTTGAGGGCATCCGCCGGTAGGCTGCGCTCCGTCCAGTCGGTGATGAGGACGCAGGCCGCCAGATGCGCGCCGGAAGAATGACCCGCCACATACACCCGGTTCGGGTCGCCGCCGAAACTGGCGGCATTCTTCATCGTCCACTCCACCGCCCGCCTGCAATTCTCGACCATCTGTCGCAGCGTCAGCGTTTTCACACTGCCGAAGTCAGGCGCGGCATAGGCCGCCCCGCGCGAAACGAAGGTCGGGGCCGGATAGGATGCATCCTCGCGAGTGTTTCGGGTCCAGGCACCGCCATGGATGAAGACCAGGACCGGGGCGGCCTTGGCATCCCAGGCGCGAACACATCGATGAGATCTCTGGCATCTGGACCGTATTTTGCCGGACGCGGCGGCATCGCGCGCCGGACCTCGGCGCTGGCGATGCCATCGCCTTCCTCCAGTTCCGCCATCCGCGGCGCCCAGAATGACTGGTCATACGCCGTATCCAGTTGCTCCTGTGTGTAGTCGAGGAATACCGACGCGGCTAAGGACTTGCCGACCGCTACGGCAGACAGGGACACGCCCGCCATGAGAAACGTTCTGCGCATCATTACTCTTCTCTCCCTCAGGACAGCCGCGATGATTGTAAAGGTGGGCGCGATCAATGCGGGGACAAAGTACGACGTAATCCCGGATGAGACCCTCCTCAAGGTCAGTGTACGGACGTTCGACGAGAATGTTCGTGCAAAGGTGAAGAAGGCGATCGAGCGGATCGCTGCCGCGGAGTCGGAAGCGTCGGGCGCCACTCGCCCGCCCGAGATCACTCAGGCCGAGACCGCGCGCTTCTCGCGCGTGGGGATTATCTGACCAAAATGTCGAAAAGCCGTAGTGGAACAAAGGAAAGTGACAACCGAGATCATCAGCCAGCCAGCCCCCAATCTAAGCCCAGAGCAGCACCTTCAACCTGTCCAGCGCCGCCGTCAAACCCTTCAATGAAACCGACAAGGGCACATCCTTCTGGTCGAGACTCTTAACCGTGACCTTGAGCGTTGTGCCCGTGCGCAGCGACGCGGCTGCTTTCGCGTCGAAGCTGAGGGGCACGAAGCAGCCGGCGGGCAGGCAGGTCGAGAAGGGCAGCGGCTTGCCCGCTTGCCCATCGTCGACCTGAAGCGTCGCGCCGACGGCGAGTTGCAGGCCGAAGGGCAGGACGAGATTGCCCGCAATGCCGTCCTCCTGCCCCTTGCCCAATTCGACCGCAAGCAGGCGCCGTCCGTTCTGCTGCGACTGCTGATAGGTAGCCGCGCATACCAGCGTCGGCGTGGCCTGGCAGGAGAGATCCCAGTCCTCATAGGTCTCCTTCAGCGAGGAAGCACCGCCCGGCAGCCCGGCTTCCTGAGCTGCCAACGACGCGGAAAGCGCCATGAGGGTGGCCGCGGCCACCGCACAAATCCTGGACGAATCCGACATCAGCAAAGCTCCGTTGCCCCCTTGTCGTGGAGCGCCGCGCGTGCCTTCGAGGCGAGAATGGCGCTCTATCCGATTGAAACGACGCGTCGGCCCGAAAATCGATGCCGATCTTCGGGCCGACGTATCTGCAACAATTACCCGACCGCGATGCCGCAGGCAAGCGTTCCGCTCCGGCGTGTCGTAAGCACATGATTTGTCCGGATTAGGTAGCACAGGAGTTGTCCGGTTTCATCGCCAGCGAATGGAAGCTGGGGATGAAGCGGGCAGCGTGGCTCCAGGACGGAGAATACAGAAGTTTCGGGACGTATTGAGCCGTTGGACTGGCGGCGATCTCTCGATGATGGAGGCAGGCGAGTTGCTGGGCATGTCGGAGCGGCAATTTCGGCGTTATCGCGACCGTTACGAAGAGGCCGGGGAGGCTGGGTTGCTGGACCGGCGTTTGGGCAAGCTTTCGACGCGCCGGGTGCCAGTGGAGGCGATCGAGGAGATGCTGGAGCTTTATCGCCATCGCTACCTTGGCTGGAACGTGAAGCATTTCCACGAGCACCTGCTGCGCGATCACGATTTCAGCTGGGGCTACACCTTCATCAAGACGCAGCTTCACGCGGCGGGCCTGGTGGAACGGGCCAAGCGGCGCGGTGCTCACCGGCGCAAGCGGGAAAGGAAGCCGTGCGAAGGGATGATGCTACACCAGGACGGCAGCCGTCATCAGTGGCTGGCGAGTGGGCCGATGCTGGATCTGATCGTGACTATGGACGATGCGACGAGCACGATCTATTCGGCCTTTCTGATCGAGGAGGAAGGCACGGCGTCGAGCTTCCAGGGACTTCTGGAGACCTTTGTCGCCAAGGGATTGCCGTCAAGCCTCTACAGCGATCGTGGCAGACACTATTTCGTGACGCTCAAGGCGGGCGGGGCTGTCGACAAGATTCGCATGACCCAGGTCGGTCGGGCGCTCGAGCGGCTCGGCATCGAACATATTCCAGCCTATTCGCCTGGAGCCAGGGGCCGCTCCGAGCGGATGTTCTCAACCTTGCAGGACCGACTGCCGAGGGAACTGGCACTGGCCGGCATGGCTGATATCGAGGCCGCCAACCGCTTCGTCGCACAGACCTATCTGCCGGCTCACAATGCCCGCTTCGCCAGGCCCGCCGCGGTTGAAGACAGTGCCTTTGTCGCCGCCGACCCGCAGCAATTGGCCCAGATCCTGTGCATCGAGGAGGAGCGCGTCGTTGCTCGTGACAACACGGTCGCCTTCGCGCGGCTGCGATTGCAGCTCCCGCACAGTCCGATCCGGGATGATGATCGTTGTGGAGCTGCCGTGCACGACGATTTCGAACCATAGTTGGCGATGTAGAATTCTATTTTAATCGTATAGAACAATTGAGAAACGTCGCCAATCTGAACACCTCGCCTCGGATCATGGCGTTCGGACGATGACTGCCGTAAGATTCCACCCGTGTGGGGCAAGGCTGCTACCGGCCTGCGACGGAGGGGAACATGGCAATTGATACTCTTGATAAGGTGCCGCTGCTCTATCACTTCACCGACCGGAGGAACCTGCCGGTGATTAAAGAAATGGGAGGACTCTATCCACTCGCGCAGCTTGACCAGAAGAAGGTCAAGGTTCCGGCACCGGGCGGCAATGAATGGAGTCGTGACGCCGACGCGTTGAAGGGAATGGGCAACTACGTCCACCTTTGCTTTCGTAGCACCCATCCGATGGAGTACGTTGCCCGGCAGGATGGGAGGATTACGGACACGATCTTTCTGCAAATACACCCCTCGGTAATGCAGTTCACGGGTGTTCGTTTTACCAACGATGTCGCGAACAAAGCTGGCGTCGAATCGATTCCTATCGGAGAGGCTGAACCGCTAATCGATTTTGAGATACTTTACACCCGAACGGACTGGAAGGATTCGGCGATTAAGGCGCGTCTCACTCAGGCGGAGAAATACGAGGTGTTGGTTCCCCATGTCATTCTGCTGGGCTTAATAAGGAACATTTAGAATGGCTGAGAGACCAGTCTTTATCCCTGCAACCGAGGACGAAGGTTACGTCAGGCGATTGGATTTCGAAATTCCGTGGGCCGGTGGCTTCGCTGAGGTTCAGAAGAAGAAGAATATACGGTCGCTGCATGAGGCCGCCAAGAAAGCCGGATATGCGCCGCTGCTAGAAGTGTCTAGCAAGTCTGATGAAGTCGCCGGCCAGCATCTTAGCGCGTTTCACCTGCGCGTGAGGACCAGCATCGGCGAGATACCGCTGGAGAACGCCTTTCAGGGAAGTAAGGTATTCGAGCGTGGCGGGCCGTACACCGATCTGTACGAGGTTGAACCGCGCGATGCGAAGCGCGAGCCACGACTCCGCGAATCCGGCGCACTGGTGGGCTTCAAATTCGACGGCTTCGAGTTCCCGCTAGAACCCACGACCGTGTTCTACGATTGGCTTTATCTCAATGCCATCTTTCCTCACCGTGTATGGCTCAAAAATCGAGTGGACGGCGAAATGCGGTATGCCGGTTTCACTGACATAGAGTTCAACCCTACCAAGTCGGTCAATTGTCAGGCGAAAACGTGCGCTCTGTTCGTAGTGCTCATGAGGGAGAACAAGCTGGAGCGCTACCTAAAAACGCCCGAGGTTTTCATTGCCGCGATGGCTGCTCATTCGCTTCGGCCGACCGAGCATCAACCTCATTTGAAGCAGGCCAGACTTAGGGTCGGCTAGCAGGCAGTAGCGCAATTTATTCGCTAGAGCAGCAAGGTCACTGCCGAGACCGCACGCCGGGTAACCGGTATCAGTACACCTGTCTTCGGCGTGTCATGGTCGGACCCCAGCCCCTCAGAGACAGAAATCGTACGCCGCTTCCTCGTTTCTCGAAGATCGACGCGTCCTTTACAATCCCTTCGATAGCGGCGGAAGCCCATGAGTTGCCTGTCAGGATTGAGTGTAGCCGCGGGCTCTCATGCAATCCTTGACGAGATTGCCTTGTTCCATACCCTTGACGATACGATCCCCGACACCGTCCCCGATTGCATCTGTCATCGTTTTCGGGCGGCTATTCGTTCCGATCGTCGCCGTCGCCATTTCCGACTGATACTTGCATTCAGTGTAGTCCTGCTGGGCAGCACTGCGCGGCGTCTCGTCCTTCACCCAGTTGCCGCCGTCGGACGTACTGCACCCGGCAGCGAAAGAAAGGCACCCTGCCAAATCGCAATTAGAATTACTTTGTTCACGAAACACTCCTTCCGGAAAGCAAAAGCAGCAATGGCCGAAGGATGGTCGGCCATTGCAAGGCGATAAGATCTTTCAATAGAGATGGCTGTCAGTTCGCTGCTGGAATCGGGCATGACATATCGCCCTCCCTTGCGGCGATTAAAACCGAACACTGAGTTTGGCGTTGAAGCCATGCTCCTGCGCGTCCGAGGCAAGCTGACCTTTATAGGTAAGCCCGATGGTTGCCTTGTCGGTAAGGTTGACATCGATACCAGCTTCGAAGACGGCAGCGTTCTTTGCGATTGGCGTTCCCTCCACGGCGAAGGATGA
>NZ_RZOT01001029.1:0-438 GCF_003999085.1 Mesorhizobium sp. M4A.F.Ca.ET.090.04.2.1 | reverse complement strand
AGCCAGTATCTTGCGATCGAATTGATCAAGGCGCGCATTATCCACGGATTTTCCTCCAATCATGCACGTTCTACGCATGACATGAGCATTTCAGGCGTTCGAATGCAAGCACCGTGCGGCCCTCCGGCGTTATCATGAGCGAAGATGGCCAAGACCGGCCGCAACAGCTTCGGAGAACCGCCATGGGCCCCTTCCCGCACGACGCCCCGCCCGCCAGGATCAGCAAGGCGAACCCCGCCGGCACCGACGGTTTCGAATTCGTCGAGTTCGCGCATCCCGAGCCTGCCAAGCTCGCCGAGCTCTTCGCCCGCATGGGCTATGTCGCGGTGGCGAAGCACCGCACCAAGGCGATCACCGTCTGGCGGCAGGGCGACATAAACTACATCGTCAATGCCGAGCCCGGCTCGCATGCGATGAAATTCGTCGACAAACACGGCC
>NZ_RZOT01001028.1:0-439 GCF_003999085.1 Mesorhizobium sp. M4A.F.Ca.ET.090.04.2.1 | reverse complement strand
GCGACTCCTTCACCGTCCATTCCGAGGACGGCACCAGCCAGCTGATCACCATCTCCATCACCGGCACCAACGACGCCGCCATCATCGACGGCACCACCAGCGGCGCGGTCGACGAGGACGGCGCCGATGCCCCGGTCACCGCCATCGGCTCGCTGACGGCAAGCGACGTCGACAACGCCGACAACGTCTTCCAGGCCGACAGCGGCAGCACCAGCTACGGCAGCTTCACCATCGATGCCGCCGGCAACTGGACCTACACGCTCGACGACACCAATCCGACGGTCGACGCCCTCAATGACGGCGATCCGCTCAGCGACTCCTTCACCGTCCATTCCGAGGACGGCACCAGCCAGCTGATCACCATCTCCATCACCGGCACCAACGACGCCGCCATCATCGACGGCACCACCAGCGGCGCGGTCGACGAGGACGGCGCCGA
>NZ_RZOT01001027.1:0-447 GCF_003999085.1 Mesorhizobium sp. M4A.F.Ca.ET.090.04.2.1 | reverse complement strand
GCGCGGATTCCTCGCCGCCCGCCGCAACGCCGGCGCCGGTGCCCGCACGCTCGGCCGCGGGCTGGCCGGTATCCGCTCGCTGCTGCGCTTCCTCGAACGCCGCGGCCTCGCCAATGCTGCGGGCGCGGCGGCGCTGCGCGCGCCGCGCCAGCCGAAATCGCTGCCCAAGCCGCTGACGGCGAGTGATGCAAGAGACGTCGTCTCCGTCGAAGGCCAGCTGGCGGAAGAGCCCTGGATCGCCGCCCGCAACGCCGCCGTGCTGACGCTGCTCTACGGCTCGGGCCTGCGCATTTCCGAGGCGCTCGGCCTCGCCGGCGCCGAGCTGGTGTCGGAGACGGACACGGTGCTGCGCATCATCGGCAAGGGCGGCAAGACCAGGCTGGTGCCGGTGCTGCCGGTTGCCTTGCGCGCGGTCGCCGAATACCACCGGCTCTGCCCCTTCCATAT
>NZ_RZOT01001026.1:0-462 GCF_003999085.1 Mesorhizobium sp. M4A.F.Ca.ET.090.04.2.1 | reverse complement strand
GGCCGAGGCCAAGCCTGCGGAAGGCGCCGCGCCGGCCGAGGGCGCCGCGCCCGCCAAGCCGGCGGCACCCGCTCAATAAACAATTTGTCATAAAGACATCCTCAGAAAAGCCGGGTTCGTCCCGGCTTTTCTGTTAGGAAAACAGCATGTGCGGCGACAAAGCCTGCGCATTGCGGTTTCCACGGTCGTCAAATGATCTAGATTGCCGGTGGGGATTGTTCGCAGAGGAGAACGCATGACGGTTGGCCGAACGCTTCTCAACTCCGTGCTGGTCGCGGCCGCCCTTGCCGGCAGCCTGCAGGCCGGCTTCGCGGATGAATGGCGCACCACCTCCTCGCTGATCGGCGACTCCAAATACGGCGACAACTTCCAGCACTACGACTATGTCAATGCGGACGCGCCGAAGGGCGGCACCTACAATTCCGTCGTTCTCGGCACCTTCGACAGCTTCAACCCCTACAT
>NZ_RZOT01001025.1:0-469 GCF_003999085.1 Mesorhizobium sp. M4A.F.Ca.ET.090.04.2.1 | reverse complement strand
GGTCGAAATCGCTCGAGCGCCGCCACGAGAACTCGTCCCTGACGCCTTCAGGGGCATACCAGAGCGGCACCTCCAGCCCGTAGGACACGCCCCATTGCGCGCCCTTGGCAGAGAGGGCGTCAAAGACCGGCGTCGTCTTGAGCGGACGTCCGGCCGGCAATTCCTCATTGGGGAAGCGGATCGAGAAGCGCCGCGAATAATTTTCGCGCACCTTGGCGTTGGTGTAGGCCATCGTCGCCCAGTCGCCGTAGCGCGCGACATCCATTGCCCAGATGTCGGCACCGGGATCGCCCTCGATCATCCAGTTTGAAAGTGCGAGACCGACACCGCCGCCCTGCGAAAAGCCGGCCATCACGCCGCAGGCGACCCAGAAGCCGGGCAGGCCGCGCACCGGACCGACCAGCGGACTGCCGTCCGGCGCGAAGGTGAAGGGGCCGTTGATGATCTGCTTGATGCCGGTGTGCTGGAA
>NZ_RZOT01001024.1:0-471 GCF_003999085.1 Mesorhizobium sp. M4A.F.Ca.ET.090.04.2.1 | reverse complement strand
GCCCTGCGCGCCGCGAGCTACGACCTCGTCATCGATGCGCAAGGGCTGCTGAAGTCCGCTGTGGTGGCGAAGCAGGCGGCAGCGCCGGTCGCCGGCTTCGACCGGGCAAGCGCGCGCGAACCGTCGGCGACGCTGTTCTACGACCACCGCTACGCAGTGCCGCGCGACCTGCACGCCATCGAGCGGACGCGGCGGCTGTTCGGTCTGGCGCTCGGCTACCAGCCGGATCTCTCCGGGCTCCAGTCCGGCATCGTGCCGCCGGCGGATGGTCTGGCCGGCACCAGCGGCAAGACCGCTTTCCTGCTGCACGGCACCAGCCGCGAGGACAAGAAATGGCCGGTCAAGGACTGGATCGAGATCGCCGGGTTATTGCTTGAGAAGGGAATGACGCCTGTCGTCACCTGGTCGAACGGGCCTGAAAAGGCCGTGGCCGAGGCGATCACCAAGGCAGTGCCGCAGGCGGCGCTGGTG
>NZ_RZOT01001023.1:0-473 GCF_003999085.1 Mesorhizobium sp. M4A.F.Ca.ET.090.04.2.1 | reverse complement strand
GGTTGCGCTGGCGCGGGCCGTTCGGGCTGGTCTGGAACCAGGTCGTGCTGCCGATGGACGAGAAGGTGGCGGTGCTGCCCGATGTCAGCCACGCCCGCGACGAGGCGATCACGCTTTTGCAACGCTCGGCGCAGGCCGACGGCCACGCACAAAAGCGGGCCGGCCAAGGCCGCGAGTTCGAGGCGCTAAAGGACTACCAGCCCGGCATGGGCCGGCGGATGATCGACTGGAAACGCAGCGCCCGCCACGGCAAGCTTCTGGCGCGCGAGTTCCGCATTGAGGAGAACAACAACGTCGTGCTCGCCATCGACAGCGGACGCCTGATGTGCGAGCCAGTCGACGGCGTGCCGAAGGTCGACCGCGCGGTGACGGCGGCGCTGCTGTCGGCGTTCATCGCGCTGAAGGGCGGCGACCTCGTCAGCCTGTTCTCCTTCGATGCGCGGCCGCGCGTCTCCAGCGGCGCGGTGCGCGGC
>NZ_RZOT01001022.1:0-479 GCF_003999085.1 Mesorhizobium sp. M4A.F.Ca.ET.090.04.2.1 | reverse complement strand
GATGGTGCGCGATCGCACCCTTGGGCGGCGTGACCAGATTGCCGGGATGCGCCCTGTCCAGCATCAGGCGCACCTCGTCGCGCAAAAACCACCGGCAGTCTTCCAACTCGTTGAGGTCGGCCTGGATGTCGTCGTTGAGCGGCTCGCCGAAGCACCCGATCATCAGCGAATAGGGGAAAGGCCAGGGCTGGCTGGCGTGGTAGACGACGCGGCCAAGCTGGATGCCGGCCTCCTCCAGCGTCTCGCGGCGCACCGCCGCCTCGATCGTCTCGCCCGGCTCGATGAAGCCCGCCAGCGCTGAATACATGCCAGGCCCGAAATGACGGCCACGCCCGAGCAGGCACTTGTCCGCCGTCACCGTCAGCATGATCGCCACCGGATCAGTCCGTGGAAAATGGTCGGTGCCGCAGGCCGGGCAGTGCCGCCTGTAGCCGCCGGCGCGCATTTCCGAACGGCTGCCGCATTTGCTGCAGAAGGCG
>NZ_RZOT01001021.1:0-484 GCF_003999085.1 Mesorhizobium sp. M4A.F.Ca.ET.090.04.2.1 | reverse complement strand
ACGCTTGACCGGTTGCGCGAAATACTCGCTTGCCGCGGCGCAGAGATAGTCAATCTCGGTGTCGCTGATCTTCACATCATGCGGATCGCCCGGATAGTCGCGGTCGGTGGTGCCGATCAGCGTGAACTCTTCCTCATAGGGAATGGCGAAGATGATGCGGCCATCCTTGTTCTGGAAGAAATAGGCGCGCGGATCATCGAACTTCTTGGCGATGACGATGTGGCTGCCTTGCACGAGGCGGACATTGTGGACGTCATTCTGGCCGACCGTCGCCGAAAGCACGTGATCGACCCAGGGGCCGGCGGCGTTGACCAGAAGCCTGGCCTTGACTTCCTCGGTGTCACCGGTCCTCAGCTCCTCGAGCCGGATTGCCCAGAGGTCGCCTTCGCGACGCGCGCCGACGACCTTGGTGCGGGTGCGGATGATCGCGCCGCGGTCGGCGGCGTCGCGAGCATTCAGCGCCACCAGGCGGGCATCGTTGACC
>NZ_RZOT01001020.1:0-487 GCF_003999085.1 Mesorhizobium sp. M4A.F.Ca.ET.090.04.2.1 | reverse complement strand
GATAAATCTCTTGTGCCCTCTCATATGGCGGCAATGGCTGCAAACGTCCAGTTCCCCGGCATTTTCCGAAGCTGTGGGACGTTATGCCGGCAGCTCTGTCCGATGCATGTCGTTCCCCCAAAACCGCTACGCACTTTTGGGCGACATGCATTGGCGAATATTCCGCGCGGCGCACTTGTTTCGCCGGAAACGATTTGCTACAGGCCCCGAGCCGGTTCGTTCCGGCTCCTACCACGTGCGGTCGTGGCGGAATTGGTAGACGCGCAGCGTTGAGGTCGCTGTGGGGCAACCCGTGGAAGTTCGAGTCTTCTCGACCGCACCAATCTCTTCCCGAAAGTTCCTTTGAACAGCCTTTGGACTTAGGCTGGCGCGAGCGCTTGCGGCCGCCCGCGCGGGGCAAATCAGAAGCGATCGCCCGTAGGAATCAATGCCGCCGGTGATGCAGGCAGCTCGGCAAAGGCCGGTCCTACCCCGTCCACCCCAGCCC
>NZ_RZOT01000101.1:0-12950 GCF_003999085.1 Mesorhizobium sp. M4A.F.Ca.ET.090.04.2.1 | reverse complement strand
GTTGGAACAAGCGCAACCGAACATCGAGGTTTCGCTGCAATATGGGGTGGAGCCGTCTCAGACTGTTTTCCGTGTCGATCCGGTCCCGGCTGAAGCCAGGAAGGCGATCTCCTCTTTTGTTATCCGACAGAACCCCAGTCAGGACGACGATTCACCATTCATTTTCCGCCGTGACTACAGCTATGGGGATCGCTATCGCGAATATCGGACCAAGGTTGTCCCGGCATATGCCGCGTCAGTCCATCGATTTCTTGAGGTCCAGTACGGTCAAGTTCCCTTCGCCTTCTGCCTCAAGAACCTTGGGGATTTGCAGGCAGAGAGCTTGGTAATCAAGCTGATAAGCCGAGGCGGCTCACTTCACAATCGTTTCACCTGTTATCCGATATTTGGCCCGCCCGCGCCGAGGCCGAAATCGCATCCCCTCGATGGTATCCGATTCAATGCGAATTCTATTCGGTCACCGATCGGTCGGCACGACATGCATTTTGCAGTCGGTCCGGATCGCGGCCAAGTTATTGAAATCCATTGTGCTGATTTCAGACATGGTCGCAGTTGGGAATTCGAGGGCATTGCGACGATCGACCCTCACAGTGAGGGTCCTTTCGTCATCGATGTTGAGGTGACTGCCTCGAATATGCGGGGCATCCAAGGTCATTCGTTCGATCTTGCCTACACGGTGGAGAACGCGAAGGTTTCCGATCTTGTTGACCTATTGAAACGCACCTATCGGGCTCCGATCCCGATGAGGGATCGGTACAACGCTGAGGTCAAAGCTAAAAACTGGGGTTGGATGGAAGTCGTTGACGTTGATGGCCAAGAGCAGGATCCCGACGAAGACGATGATTTTGATGATGACGATCAGGGTGAGGGAGATGTCGATTAGCCGCTGCGATCGCTTTGCCGATCAATGAAGGGCAGGCCGCTTTTCGATCGGCAACACCCTGAAATCGTCTCCAACCAAAAGCTCTGAATTGTTGTGCCCTATGAATTTCGCCATGTACGAAGTGGCACGACCCTCACCCGTCGAATTTCGATGGTCGTGATCGAGAGCCTGGATATCCACCTCCCTAATCGAGAACCGTTCCTTGAAGGCTGAGAACCGTTCTTTGTCGGCGATCAGTTTTTGAAAGCCCTCTCGGACCTGATCCGTGAAAATCCAGATCGAATGGATATGTGGGTTTTCCAGCTCTCCCATCGATCTCCAATATCTCGATCCATTCATGTCCAGGCAACCGATTGCTAGTGGCTTTGACGGGTCGAATGAAGGTCGATGGTAGTTCCGTCCAATCAGGTTCCGGCAGAGGTGGTTGTAAATGTCGGTGAACGTATCCAGCACCGATTTCGCCTTGGGAATGTCGATTGAGGCGGAACCTTCTAGCCGCTGATTGCGACTGCTGTGATCGAATGAGATCGTGATCAAGTACCCGTTCCGTTTCTTGAATGTGGTGATGGAATCGAACCTGCCTTTGTGTTCGTCGATGAACTGATCGATCCTCTCGTCGAACCACGATGCATACTGTGATGTGATGGAAGTGGGAGATGGTTTTGAGACGGTCTGGAACATGAGATTGGCTTCTTTCAAAGGGATATAGACCCATCGGAAATGCGGTGGGCGAAAATGGATTTGGGTGTTCGAAGTCGTGCGAGGATAAGCCGTCGGCACGGTACGAAAAGCCGATGTCGAAAGGGAAAACTGAGAAACGAGGTTGAAAGGCGGTTCTGGAGGTTCTGAGAATGATAGCCGGTTAACCGGCCGGCTATTTATCGCGATGAGATCGCGAAACTTTCGACTTGGGTAAGAATTCTCCGGTCACTGAGCCGAAGCAGGCTCGTCAAATACGTTGCCCCACCCATCAGACCAACCAATCGGCATGCCGCGATCACTGCCGGAGATTTCGCCGTCTTTGTCGACCAGGACCTCTGCGATTATGTCGGTCGGGTCATCGCTTTTCACCATGACAAAGCGAGACACCCCGTCGGCCAGCATCACGTTGAAGCTTCGGTTATACCGTTGCGCTTGTTTGTTGGTCGTTTCGATGTGGTCGATCAATCGTTCCCGTTCATCGGGGTTCAGCTCCTGGCTTTCCAAAAAGGTCCTGATTCCCTTCATTTTGGGCCGCCTGCCATCTGCCGCGATCCTCAACGAAGTAACCAGTATGCTCAGGCGATTAGCCACTGCTGCACGCCGCTCAAAAATGTCTGGAGCGGACATATCCTGAACCGACGCGATTAATGAACGCAACTCGTCGGCTGAGATGGTTGGCAGCATACTCGCCATCGATCTTTGCTCACGGAGTTGCGTGATCAGTGCTTCTTCGGCAGCGATTGACGCTTCACATTCGTCGAGCTTGCCCTTGACGAAGGCCGTGGATGACCCCGGCTCGGTCAATAGTTCGAAAATCCGCTCCCGCTTAGCACTGAGTTGGCGAATTTTCTCATCGATAGCCGTGATCTGCTGCTCGACCGATGCGCGCTCGGAATTCTCGGCCGCAGCCTTTAGCGTAGCGGTGAGGTCAATCTCTTTGACGAAGTAGAGAAACGACGTCTCGAAATCGGAATATCTCCAACTGATGCTTTCGCACCCCAGACCGCGAACCGCGTTTGTGCACTTCAGCGCCTGCGATCCCTTGGGCGGGCGTCCTTTGTGGACGAACCTCATTGGGGCGCCGCAGTACTCGCATTTGGCTATCTTCGTGAACAGGTTGCGGTATTCGGGACCTTTTCGTCCTGCCCCTTCGACAAGTCTCTTTCGGCGCGAGGCTTGGACGCGATGAAACAGGTCTTCTTCGATGATTTTTGGAAAGTAGTCCGCGACCGGTTCGCCATGTGGGACACGATCCCCATGGTCATCGTAGCGGTGCGGCTGAAACTCTCCGAGCACAGCTCGATTGTTGAGGATCTTAGTGACGTACGATTCGTGCCAGCCGTTCGATTTGGTGAATGTTGGAATGGCTGACTGATTGAGGCGACGCGCGATGGAAAATGATCCGTTCCCTGTGTCCGCTAACTGAAAAATCTGGCGAACGATTTCGACCCTCTCGGAAATCAGGTCAAAACCCGCTCGATCCTCCTGTAATGATAACCAAGCTGGACAAACCTTGGTCAGTTTCCTGCGGCCAGCGTTCTTCCGCTTGTTCTCCCAAGCTGCACCAACGCGCATGCTCTTGGTCTTGGATTCCTCATACGCTCGACCCAGGACGACAACCGAGTAGATCACGTCGGCGACATTGGTATCGCCAGCTCGGTAGACGTGATTATCGGCCAGGGTGACGACATTGATTCCGCTCTTCACGATGTCGAAGAATATGGGGACGGAATCGAGTATCTGCTGACGGCTGATACGATCTAACGACTCGACCAGCAGATATGAGCCCTTGGCAATCTGCCCGGCCCTTACAAGCTCCAGAAATCTCCCTAGTGCCCCAGATGAGACGTTGGCGCCCTTGAAAGCCGAGACGCCTATATCCTCAAGCTTGAAGTCTTCGACAAGCTGTAGCCCGTGCTGTTCGGCATACCTCTTTGAGGCTTGCTCTTGCCTTCGGAGACTGTCGCCTCGCAATTGAATGTCGGTGGACATTCGGATGTAGGAGTAAGCCACAGGACCGGGAAATTCAGAAGCCATACGAAGCTATGTAGACCGCCAGAAATTCAAGCTCAACGAGCTTTGGCGTCGATAATAGGACCTTCGACTCAAGAGAAATTAATCCGCCTTACCATCTGCATGCCGACCTTGCCCGGCGCGATCATCACCTGGACATCGACCGGCACGGCCTCGATGCCCTGGAAAGCGACCGTGCGAACCCGCGCCACCATCTTGCTCTGCCCCCACTATCCGCCCGCCGGTCCTGCGATCAGGCGGCGAGCGGGTCAACCAAGACAACCACAGATTTTCGGATTGATCAAGAACATTACGAGAACAAATGCCGACGCCGACTGGAGCAACGGATTCCCGCTCGACACACATAATTAACCACATCGGAAAAAGGCGAGGCGCAGTTTGGTTTGTCACCGATCCGACGCGCGTACGATGCTATCGTTGGGATCGGGGGGCATCCACAGCACGTCCAGGCGCGAAGGCGAGGAAGACAGGATGCCGACCTTAAGCAATGGCAGCGAGCTCACCGTATGGGAAGAAACCGACAATCCCAATCCGAGCCCTGACGCGGTCCTTTTCAGCATTACCGAAACCGACGGCGATGTGATCGGGCCAATAGGAGCAAAGCCGGATTTCCCGTTCGGTGGGATCGACCTGGCTTCGGTCGATGTCTTCGACGGCTTCTTCACCATCACCAGCTTCACCAACGAGGGACGAACCGAGACCTGGACGACGGTGGAGACGCAAGTCTTCGACAATGAAGGCAATCTTATCCGCACCTTGTCCGACCAGGCCGCTTTCATGTCGGCCCAGATTGTCTCGGTCAACGCCGACAGCCCCGACACCATCACGGTGACATGGATCGGCGCGAACGAATATTTCGGCGGCGAAAACACCCAGTACGGGCAGCATCAGATCATCCTGGAAGGCGGCGTGCTGCAGCCCGACAGCTTCGTCAATCATGCGCCCAGCGCCGCCGATCTGAATGTGTCGGTTTCGCAGGGGCAATTTCTCGACGACATCAAATTCAGCGCCGCGGATGCCGACTACGATCTCCTGAGCTTTATCGTCGTGGACGGGCCGGACCACGGCGCCCTCGAGCAGAGCACGAGTTTCGACGGCAACTACTACCCCTTTCACCAGGGTCACTACGGCTCGAGCCTGCACTATCATGCCGACTTTCTGAGCGGCAATCTGTTTGACTACACCCCTGAGGCCGGCTTCGTCGGCACCGACAGCTTCACGGTTTACGCGACGGACGGCCAGGGCAACAGCAATGTGGCGACGATTACGATCACGGTGACGCCGCCGGCCGAATCCATCGCGCTGAGCGACATTACGAATGTCGTGAGCTACGGAAGCCACGATCGTGCCGTGCTCGTCGCCGCGCTGGGCGGTGGCGACCGCATCAACGGCACCCCGTTCAACGATACGCTCGACGGCGGCGCCGGCCACGACCAGCTGTTCGGCGGCGCCGGCGCCGACACGATCATCGGCGGCGCGGGCACGGATTGGCTGAAGGGCGACGCCGGCAACGACGCGATAAGCGGCGGTGCGGGCACCGACGGCATCCGCGGCGATACGGGCGACGACGTTCTCGACGGCGGCGCCGGCTCAGACGACCTGCGCGGCGGTACTGGCGACGACATCCTCAATGGCGGCGCCGGCCGCGACTGGCTGGCCGGCGACGCGGGCCGGGATGTCTTCGTGTTCGACGCACTCGGACCGGCGAACTACGACCGTATCGTCGACTTCAAAGCGCTTGACGATGTGTTCCGGCTGGACAGCTCCGCATTCGTCGGGCTGTCGGCCGGCCCGCTTTTTGCTGCCGTCTTCACGGTCGGCAGCGAGGCCATCGATGACAGCGACCATATCATCTATGACGCGACCGGTGCTTTGCTGTTCGATCAGGACGGGGCGGGCGGGGCGGCGGCCGTCCAGTTCGCCACCGTGGACCCGGGCACCTGGCTCACTGCGGACGACTTCTTCGTGGTCTAGACGCGGAATCGGCGAGCCGCAGTTGCACGGAATCAGGCGCGGTTCCAAGGTTGCCGTTACCGCCTTTTGCCCTCGACGCAGTCCCAGAACAGGCTGGCGATGTCGGCGCCGCCGAAGCGCTGGACCTCGCGCACGCCGGTCGGCGAGGTCACGTTGATCTCGGTCATATAATCGCCGATGACATCGATGCCGACGAGGATGAAGCCGCGTTCTCTCAGGGAAGGCCCGATGCGGGCGCAGATCTCGCGTTCGCGCTCCGTCAGCTCGGTCTTTTCGGCGCGGCCGCCGACATGCATGTTGGAGCGCGAATCGTGCTCGGCCGGCACGCGGTTGATTGCGCCCACCGGCTCGCCGTCGATGAGGATGATGCGTTTGTCACCCTTGCGCACGTCCTTCAGGTAGCGCTGCACGATATACGGCTCGCGGAACATCTGGCCGAACATTTCGAGCAGCGAGGCAAGGTTGCGATCGGCCTCGTGCAGATGGAAGATGCCGGCGCCGCCATTGCCGTAGAGCGGTTTGACGATGATGTCGCCGAACTCCTTGCGGAAGGCGGCCACCTCCTGCGGATCCTTGGTGATCAGCGTTTCCGGCATCAGTTCGGGAAATTCGGTGACGAAGATCTTTTCCGGGCTGTTGCGCACCCAGGCCGGGTCGTTGACCACCAATGTCCCAGGATGGATGCGCTCCAGGATGTGCGTGGTGGTGATGTAGTTCATGTCGAAGGGCGGGTCCTGCCGCAAAAGCACGACGTCCATCTCCGACAGATCGGTGCGCACCTTCTCGCCCAGCGAGTAGTGATTGCCCTTCTCGTCGCGCACCTGCATCTCCTCGATGCGCGCGAACACCTTGCCGTCCCGCATCGACAGCCGGTCGGGCGTGTAATGGAAAAGCTTGTGGCCGCGCCGTTGCGCCTCGAGCGAAAGCGCGAAGGACGTGTCGCCGGCGATCGACACGGTGGAGACATGGTCCATCTGGACGGCGATCTTCAGCGGCATATGGGCTCTCCGGCGGCTCTGTCGCCGATATAAGGAAATCGGCGAGGTCTGCCAATCGCGACATTTTGAAGATTGCATCAGCAAGGCGCAAACCCAGCCGGATTGCAGACAAGGCGAGAACCCGCGTCATCGTTTTCTTAAGCCTTGCCATGCAAGGGTGGTTCGAATGAGCCCGGCCCTGCAGACGCCGGACCGGTCCTTGATGGAACAAGAACCATGAACGCCGTCACAACAATCCGCGCCGCCCAGACCAAGCAGCTCGAGCTCACCATCCTGATGCCATGCCTCAATGAGGCCGAGACGCTGGCCGTTTGCATCGGCAAGGCAAAGGCCTTCCTCAACAAGGCCGGTATAGCCGGCGAGGTGCTGATCGCCGACAATGGCAGCACCGACGGCTCCCAGGACATCGCGACAGCTATCGGCGCCCGCGTCGTGTCGGTGCCGCAAAAGGGCTACGGCGCTGCCCTTCTTGGCGGCATCACCGCCGCCAGGGGCCGCTTCATCATCATGGGCGACGCAGACGACAGCTATGATTTCAGCGCGCTGGACGCGTTCGTGGCACGCCTGCGCGACGGCGCCGACCTGGTCATGGGCAATCGTTTCCGGGGCGGCATCGAAGCCGGCGCCATGCCGCCGCTGCATCGCTACCTCGGCAATCCGGTGCTGAGCTTCATCGGCCGCCTGTTCTTCCGCATCACGACCGGCGATTTCCACTGCGGCCTGCGCGGCTTCAATGCCGAGGCCATCAGAAAGCTCGATCTGCAGACCACCGGCATGGAGTTTGCCAGCGAGATGGTGGTGCGCGGCGCGCTTGCCGGGCTGCGTATCGAGGAGGTGCCGACCACGCTCAAGCCGGACGCCCGCAGCCGCCCGCCGCATCTCAGGACCTGGCGCGACGGCTGGCGGCATCTCAAATTCCTGCTGGTCTACAATCCGCGCTGGATGTTCTTCATCCCCGGCATGGTGCTAGGTGGCCTGGGCACGCTGTTTGCGGCTCTGCTGGTGTTCGGGCCGCTCAGGGTGATCAACAATCTGTCGCTCGACCTGAACACCTTCGTCGCCGCCTGCTTCATGATCGTCACTGGCGTGCAGCTCATCACCTTCGGCGTCATTTCGCGCTACTATGCCGAGGTCACCGGCATCCTGCCGCGCAGCCGGGGCTCCGACTGGCTGACCAGGACAATCTCCACCGACCGCCTCGCCGCCAATGCCGGCATCTGCTTTGCCGGCGGCTTCTCGTTTTGCGCCTATGCCGTGCTGCGCTGGGCGAATCTCGGCTTCGGCCCGCTGGACGATTCCGAAATCCCGCGCATCGTCGTACTCGGCCTCAGCCTGATTGTGATTTCGTTCCAGGCCTTCTTCTCGGCATTCCTGCTCGGCGTCCTGGAAATTCCGGTCAAGCGGTTGAGAGCCGGCCAGTCCAGTGATCTGCCGGCGGGCGAAAACCGGTGATCGACGCGTTGCCGGACCTTATCCAGAAGACGCGCCTGTTCCGCTTCCTGGTGGTCGGTGTCGGCGCCGCCCTGCTCCTGTTCGTGCTTTCGTGGCTGCTGGTTTCGCTTGGCCTCTCGCCGTTCGCAGGCAGTGCCGTTGCCTACGCGATCGCCTTCATCGTCGCCTATTCCGCGCAACGCGGCTGGACCTTCGGCGCAGAGCATGATCATGCCACCGCGCTGCCGCGCTATCTTGCGCTGCAGGCCGCATGCGCTGCCTTTTCCGGCCTTGTCTCGCATGTCGCGGTAACGCGTTTTGGCCTGTCGCCCGTCGCCATGTCGGCGTTGACCACGGTCGCGGCAAGCGCGCTGAGCTATATCGTGTCGTCGGCTTGGGTGTTTCCGGCACGCGGCTAGCGCATCTGCATCGAGCTTTACGCTTTGTGAAGCGAGCGGCGCTAGCCTGCGGCACCGAGCAACCACCCGAAAGTCGATCCATGTCCGCCGTCCATGCCGCGATTCCTTCCGGGAAAGCCGCCCGAGCCGCCTGGCGAATGGACCTTCTGGCGGCGCTGCTCACTATGCTGGTGGTGCTCCTGGTCAACGCCTATTCCGGATTTCCGGAACTGACCAACAACGGCGGTGACAATGACAGCATGCTGCGAATGGTCGAGGTTCGCGATCTTCTCTCCGGCCAGGGCTGGTTCGACCTGCACCAGTACCGGATGGGGCCGGAAGGCGGCTTTGTCATGCATTGGTCGCGGCTGGTCGACGCACCGCTCGCCGCCATCATCCTTGCAGCCTCGGCACTGACGGGCAGCGCCGCCGTCGCGGAGAATGTCGCACTGGTTGCGTGGCCGACGCTGCTCTTCGGGGCCGCCGTATTCTACCTCACCCGGGCCGCGCGCAGCTTTGCCGGCGAGCGGGCGGTGCTGCCCGCGGTGGTCGTCGGCGCTGCGGCGCTGCATTTCATAGGCATCTTTTCCCCGGGTGCCATCGATCATCACAATGTCCAGCTCACGCTGACCATGGCTAGCCTCAGCCTGTTGCTTGAGGCGCCGACAAGTCGGTCCGCGGCATTGTTTTCCGGCCTTTGCGCCGCCCTGACGTTGGCGGTCGGCATGGAAACCGCCCCCTATGTCGCGACCATCGGCGCCGCTGTTGCACTGCTCTTTATCGTCGACAGGAGCGGCGAAGGCCGGATCGCGAGGGATTTCGGCGCCGGCTTTGCCGGTGTTTCGGCTCTCGTCTTTGTCACCACGATCCCCGCATCCGCCTGGGGCCAGGCGCAATGCGACGCCTTCTCGATCGTGCAATTCGCCATCGCCGCGCTTGCCGGGGCCGGTCTTGCGGTGGTCGCGTCGATAGACGCCGCCGGCCGCACGCGCCTTCGGCGTATCGTATCGGTCGGCCTGCTCGCCGCGGCACTCGCCGCGGTCGTCCTGTTGTTGTTTCCGCAGTGCCTGGCGGCTCCTTATGCCAATCTCGATCCACGCCTCAAGGAATTGTGGCTCGATCACGTGGACGAAGCTCAGTCGCTGTTCGTGCTTCTCGTCTACAACCCCGCCCGGGTGGCTGCTCGCTATGCCACTCCGCTGATGGGGATGGTGCTCCTGGCTCTTCGCCTGCGCCAGGGCGGCTGGCGCCGGCAGGACACCCTCGTCGGCGTGCTGCTTGTCGTGGCCTTCATCGTCAGCGCCTGGCAGGTGCGTGGCTCGACTTTCTCGGTTGCCTTTGCCGTCATCCCGCTTTCGGCATGGATCGCCAGATGGCGCGAGCGGGTCGAGGCCAGCCCTTCGCCACGCACCTCGCTTCGCATGGCGGCGGCCTGGCTGCTGTCGGTGAACGCGCTCTGGGCCGGCACCGCCACGGCGGTGTCATCGGCCTTCGAGATCGGCAAGGCCAATGACGAAGTCGCCGACACGAATTGCGAGAACAAGGCCTCGTTTGCATCGCTCGCCCGGCTGCCCGGCACCACTGTTCTGGCGATCTCCAATCTCGGCTCGCCTATCCTCGCCTATTCCGCGCACCGTGTGTTCGCCGGTCCCTACCATCGCAACATCGCCGGAAATCTGCTGGCGCTCGATGCTTTCCTGGGGTCCCCGGCGGATGCGCGAAGGATCGTCGAAAGCCACCATGTCGGCTTGGTGGCCGTCTGCCGCGGCAGCACTGAAAGCCAGCTTCTCGCCGAAACGGCACCCAAGGGCTTTCTTGCCGGCCTGGTGGACGGCAGCGTGCCGGAATGGCTGGAGCCGGTGGCGGGAACCCGCGGAGCTCCGATCGAAATCTACCGCGTCCGCCAGGGCGACTAAGCAGGCCACCCGGCGTCCAGAAAATCGATTTCTCGATACGTTTCCTAAAGGGTTTCCTGCCAGTCTCACCGCAAATTCCGACGTGCAACAAGGAACACCGATGCAAACGACGTTTGCCACCGGGCTGGCAGGCAGGGAAAACACGGATCTGGCCTTCACCGATCCGCTGACCGGGCTTGGCAATCACCGCCGCTTCTTCGACAAGGTCGACCGCCTGATCAGCGATCGTTCCGAGGACCCGGCGCCCTTCACCGTCGGCATCCTCGACCTCGACGGCTTCAAGCCGATCAACGACCTGTTCGGCCACAAGGCCGGCGACGACATCCTGATCCAGGTGGCAATGCGGCTGCGCGCCTCGATGGACAGCTATTCCACCGTTTGCCGCATCGGCGCCGACGAGTTCGCCTTCCTCTATCCGATGGTGTTCAGCGAAGAGGCGGCGTCCGAAAAGGCGCGCGTGCTGATCGAGATCCTGTCGGCGCCTTATGACGTCGGCGAGCGCACCGCCAGGCTGTCGGCCTCCGTCGGCTGTTCGCTTTTCTACTCCGGCGACGAGACTACCGACATTCTGCTCAACAAGGCCGAAACCGCTCTCTACCACGCCAAGCGTTCCGGTCGCGGCCGGGTCGTCGTCTACACGCGCGAGATGGAAGAGGCGGCCAAGCGCGTCACCCGCATCGAGCAGGCGCTGCGCCGCGCCGTCTCGGCCGGCGAGGTGGAGCCGCATTTCCAGCCCATCGTTGACTTGAACACCCGCCGCACCATCGGCTTCGAGACACTTGCGCGCTGGACCGACCGCGACCTCGGTTCCGTGCCGCCAAATGTGTTCATCCCGATCGCCGAGGAACGCGGCATCATTGGTCCGCTGTCGCAGCTGGTGCTGCGCAAGGCCACCGAGGCGGCGCGCAGCTGGCCGAAGGACCTGTTCCTGTCCTTCAACCTGTCGCCGTCGCAGCTCGTCGACCAGAACACCGGCCTGCACATACTGGCGATCCTCGACCGCACCGGCTTCGATCCGCACCGGCTGGAGATCGAAATCACCGAGACCGGCCTGATGAACGATCCGGCCTCGGCCGAGAAGATCGTGGCGGATCTGCGCCGCGTCGGCATCCGCGTCTCGCTCGACGATTTCGGCACCGGCCAGTCCTCGCTCGGGCGGCTGCGCGAATTCCATTTCGACAAGCTCAAGATCGACCGCGCCTTCGTCTCCTCGATCCTCGACGACCGCCCGTCCGAGCACATCATCCGCGCCATCCTCGCCATGTGCGAGGGGCTCGGCATGGATGTCGTGGCCGAAGGCATAGAGGAGGAGGCGCAGGCCGACCGCCTGGTCCAGTTCGGCTGCGCCGGCGGGCAGGGCTATCTGTTCGGCAAGCCGATCGATGCCGACGCCACGCTCGGCTATCTGCGCGATTCCTATCGCGGCGCCCTCCACGCCAAGGCAATCTGACCGCCGTTCCTGTACGGATTCGGCCAGCCCCTTCATCCGTGCCGGCGTGATTTGCCTTTTTGTCAGACATAAGCTTGAAAATCTGACGTTTATCCCTTGCCCGCGCGCCTTGTCTGGATAGGATGCGCGCCGACCTGGCCAGGGAGAAAAAAGATGATGCCATCGGCACGTTTTGCCGATCTCGAAGGCGCTTCGGTGCTGATCACCGGCGGCGGTTCCGGCATTGGCGCGGCGCTGACCGAGGGCTTTGTCCGGCAAGGCGCGAAGGTCGCCTTCATCGACATCGCCGACCGTCCGAGCATCGCGCTTGCCGACCGCATCGAGAAGGAGCAAGGCCGGCGGCCACTCTACCTCAAGACCGATCTGCGCGACATCGAGGCGCTGCGCGCCTCGGCCGCCAGGGCGGCTGAAGCGCATGGCGACGTCACCGTCCTGGTCAACAACGCCGCGCTTGACGACCGCCACGCGGTCGAGGACGTCACCGTCGAGTTTTGGGACAACAACCTTGCCGTCAACCTGCGCCCGCATTTCTTCACCGCGCAGGCCGTGGCGCCGGGCATGAAGCGGGCCGGTGGCGGCTCGATCATCAACTTCACCTCGACCTCCTATCTCATCAACCACCCCGACATGCCGGCCTACACCGCCGCCAAGGCCGGCATACTCGGCCTCACCAAGGGCCTTGCCGGCAAGCTCGGCGCCGACCGCATCCGGGTCAACGCGATTGCGCCGGGCTGGGTGATCACCGAACGCCAGAAGGAGCTCTGGGTCACCGAACATGGGCTCGCCGCCCATGTCGCCAAGCAATGCATCAAGGATGTCATGCAGCCCGAGGACATCGTCGGCACGGTGCTGTTCCTGGCCTCGGATGCCTCGCGCATGCTGACCGCGCAGATGCTGATCGTCGACGGAGGCTTCCTGTGAGCGCGGCCCCTGCGGTCGCCGCGCTCGATTGGGGTACGACCAGGCTCAGGGCCTGGCTGCTCGACGACGCAGGCAAGGTGCTTGCCGAGCGTCGCGGCGATGATGGGCTGATCACCGCGCGCGAGAAAGGTTTCTCGAAGGTTCTTGAGGGCCACCTGGCCGCCATGGGGGCGCCTGAGACGCTGCCGGTCATCATCTGCGGCATGGCCGGGTCCCGTCAGGGCTGGCTGGAAGCGCCCTATG
>NZ_RZOT01001019.1:0-489 GCF_003999085.1 Mesorhizobium sp. M4A.F.Ca.ET.090.04.2.1 | reverse complement strand
ATCTTGGGCTCGCCCGCCGGTGCCGCCGGCGGCGTTGCCGGCGCAGCGGGCGCTGGTGCTGGCGCGGCTTCAACCGCGGCCGGCGCGGCCGGAGCCGTAGCGGCGGGCGCTTCGGCCGCCGGAGCGGCCGCCTGGTCGCCAGTGGCGGGTGCCGCGGGCTTCGTCTCCGGTGCCGGGACGGTAAGCAGTTCGGACGGCTTGCCCGGTTCCTCGACCATGGCAAGCACCTGGCCGGCTGGGCTCTGCGGGATCGAGACGACGGCGGTCTGCACCGAGGCGGTCACCACATCGCCGGTCGTCGAGCGCAGCGTGATGGTGTAGTCGCCGGGCTTCAGCGGATCGTCAAGGACGACGGCGAAGGCGCCGTCCGGACCGGCAACGGTCGAGCCGAGCACGGTCGTGCCGTTCAGGATCTCGACCTTGGAATTGGGCGCCGCATTGCCGGCAACGACTATCGAGCCATTGCTTTCGACGCGCACGACATCGAAT
>NZ_RZOT01001018.1:0-490 GCF_003999085.1 Mesorhizobium sp. M4A.F.Ca.ET.090.04.2.1 | reverse complement strand
CCCTACACGGTGGTGTTCAACGACCTGATCAACTCCGCCAACGGTCCGTGGACGCAGATGGTCAACGAGGTCTTCTTCGGCGACGATGTCGACGGCGCGATATCGAATGCACAGGAGACCATGCAGTCGATCATCGACCAGGCGCCGCAGAAGTAGCGCCGCCCTCAACCTCCCCCTTGAGGGGAGGTCGGACCCGCAGGGTCCGGGTGGGGTCGCCCCGGCAGTGCTCGACGTTATCTCCCCGTCGGCGCGCGTCGCGGCGGACCCCACCCCCGGCCTTCGGCCGGACCCTCCCCTCGAGGGGGAGGGGACGCAGCGCCAACAGCAGGACTATCGCGTTGAGAAAGCACTCATCTAACCGGAATGCAGCGGGGCGTCAGCAGGTAGGCTCCCCCTTCTCCCCTTGTGGGAGAAGGTGTCGCCGAAGGCGACGGTTGAGGGGTGTTCCAGCATGGCGACAAGTTCGAAATCGCCGCCGCCTCGTTTCTCC
>NZ_RZOT01001017.1:0-490 GCF_003999085.1 Mesorhizobium sp. M4A.F.Ca.ET.090.04.2.1 | reverse complement strand
CGCTCTGCACCTCGCGCACGGCAAGCGCCGCCGTTGGCTCGTCCATGATCACCAGCTTCGGATTAAAGGTCAGCGCGCGAGCGATCGCCACCGTCTGCTGCTGGCCGCCCGAGAACGAGCCGACCGACCGGTTGATCGACGGTAGCCGCGCGCCGAGCCGCTCGATCATCCTGGACGCCTCGCGGTCCATCGCCGCCTTGTCGACGAAGCCGGGAAACAGGCCGAACACCTTCCTGGTCGGCTCGCGGCCGAGAAAGATATTCGACGCCACGTCCTGCTGCTTGGCCAGCGACAGATCCTGATAGATCATCTCGATGCCGAGCTCGCGCCGTTGGCCGGGGTCGAGCGCAAGGATGTCCTTGCCGTCGTATTCGATCGAGCCCGAATCGGCGCGGTAGATGCCGGTGATGGTCTTCATCAGTGTCGACTTGCCGGCGCCATTGTCGCCGACGAGGCCGACCACCTCGCCGGCCGCGACCGAGAGATCGAC
>NZ_RZOT01001016.1:0-495 GCF_003999085.1 Mesorhizobium sp. M4A.F.Ca.ET.090.04.2.1 | reverse complement strand
CTGGTAGACCATGCGCCCATTTTCCTCGAAAGCGAGGAAATCCTGGCCGTAGACGAAGGTCGGGCAGTCGAGCCGCTCGGCGGTGTCGATCAGCACCTGCAGCGCCGTCTCGCTTTCCTGCGCGCCGATGACGACCGGGCAGCCGGGCTTGATGATGCCGGCCTTCTCGGCGGCGATCAGTTCGACCCGGTCGCCGAGATAGGCTTCATGGTCCATCGACACCGGCATGATCACCGACACCGCCGGCCTGGCGATGACATTGGTGGCGTCGAAGCGGCCGCCAAGGCCGACCTCGATGATTGCGGCTTCGGCCGGATGCTCCGCGAACAGCAGGAAGGTGACGGCGGTGAGGATTTCGAAGACCGTGATCTTCTGGCCTTCATTGGCGGCCGCAACGCGGGCGATGGCTTCGGCAAAGACCTGATCATCGACCAGCCTGCCGCCGCCTTCGGCGGCGAGACGGTAGCGCTCGTGCCAGTTCACCAGATGCGGCGA
>NZ_RZOT01001015.1:0-527 GCF_003999085.1 Mesorhizobium sp. M4A.F.Ca.ET.090.04.2.1 | reverse complement strand
ATTATACATAATAAACAAGCATGAGCTGTCGCTTATATATAATAAACAGACGCTGGCCTTGCTTTGAATTTCCGCACGAAACAATTGGTAGCGCTACCATGACGCAGTGTAAACCGGCATTTGCACAGTCGCTTCTGCGTGTTTCAACGTGCTGTGCTCTCGCGGCGCATCAGCTCGAAGCCGAGGTCGACAACGCGCTGTCGCGGCCTCTCTCCCGCGATCGCCGCCAGCGCCATGGCGACTGCCTGGCGGCCGATTTCATAGCGATGGGTGCGGATGCTGGTGACCGACGGAAACGCTGCTTGCATCATGTCGAGATCGTTGAAGCCGACGATGCCGATGGTCTTCGGAACCGCGATAGCGGCGCGATGGCATTCGAACAGGACGCCAAGCGCGATATCGTCATTGTTGCAGAATATCCCGTCGAGCGCCGGCATCTTGGCCAACGCATCGCGAAAAAGCTCACGACCGAGCGTCACGCTGGACAGCAGTGGCGTGGTCGTCACCAGCCGGGGGTCGAACAGGCC
>NZ_RZOT01001014.1:0-528 GCF_003999085.1 Mesorhizobium sp. M4A.F.Ca.ET.090.04.2.1 | reverse complement strand
GGCGTTTCCGAACCGCCGCAATAGAGCACCGCATCATATTCGGCGAGCAGTTCCGCCACCGGCTTGTCGACGCCGACATTGATCCCGCAATGGAAGCTCACGCCCTCGCCTTGCATCTGCTCGATGCGCCGGTCGATGTAGTGCTTCTCGATCTTGAAGTCGGGGATGCCGTAGCGCATCAGCCCGCCCGGCCGGCTCTCGCGCTCATAGACGTGAACGTCGTGACCGGCGCGGCCAAGCTGCTGGGCGGCCGCCATGCCGGCCGGCCCCGAGCCAATGATTGCGACGCGCCTGCCGGTTTTCCTTTCCGGCGGATAGGGCCGGATATGACCGGTTTCATAGGCCTTGTCGGCGATTGCCTGCTCGATCGTCTTGATGGCGACCGGAATGTCCTCGAGGTTCAGCGTGCAGGCTTCCTCGCAAGGTGCCGGACAGATGCGGCCGGTGAATTCCGGGAAATTATTGGTCGAATGCAGGTTGCGGATCGCATTGTCCCAGTCGCCATTGTAGACGAGGTCGTTCCAGTCC
>NZ_RZOT01001013.1:0-541 GCF_003999085.1 Mesorhizobium sp. M4A.F.Ca.ET.090.04.2.1 | reverse complement strand
GCCTCAAACCCTTCGCGCAGGCAAGCGCTGAGGCCGAAGGCGCCGTTGGCGGCGCCTACGGCGACCATGCCGGGCGGCGCGCCGTCCGGCACGAACGCGGCGATGTCGTCGCGCCATTTCGGCCGGCCGCGATGATAGGAGGTCAGCCCGACCGAAGGATTCCAGCCGCCGGAGACGGCAAGCCCGTCGGCCTCGACCTCGGCGCGCGCGCCGCCGGTCAGCGAGACCGAAATCTTGCGGACACCGTCCTTGCCGCCGTCGACGCCGGTAACCGAACCGTTGAGCACCGCGAAGCCGTTCTTGGAAGCAAGCGCGCGATGAGCCGGCGAGACATCCGGCCGCGCGTCGATCACTGCCGCGACCTGCAGCCCTGTTCTGAGCGCCGTCTCGACCGTGCGCCAGCCATCCTCGTTGTTGGTGAACAGCGCGACGCGTTTTGCTGGCGTTGCTGCATAACGGCCGACATAGCTGCGCATGGCGGCCGCCATCATCACGCCGGGCGTGTCGTTGCCGGCAAAGACGATCGGCCGCTCGATCGCGC
>NZ_RZOT01001012.1:0-564 GCF_003999085.1 Mesorhizobium sp. M4A.F.Ca.ET.090.04.2.1 | reverse complement strand
ATGTAGGGGCTGCCCTTGAACACCGTGTCCATCAGCCGGCCGATGCCGGCAAGGCCGCGCGGATCCTGGCCGATGAGATGAGGTGCGATTTCCGGCACGCCGGCGCGGGTGCCGGCCGGGAACGCGGCCGAGTAGAAATTGCCGAGCGGCGCCATCTCGCCCCAGCCGGTCACGCCGTTGTCGGACGTGATGGCGACGATCACCGCGTCGAAGCAATCGGCGACGCGCCCCTTCGACATGCGGTAGGGCCCGTCCACGAAGGGCTGCACGACATGGTAGGCTTTGATACTCTTGATCTTCACGTTGTCGTCCGTTGTCTGCGGGATTGGTCAGGCGCCCTTCGATGCGCGCTTTTCGAGGCCGCGCGCATAGGCGAGAAGCTCCTCGAAATCGAGGTCGATATGTTCGCGCGCATGGCGTTGGGCGGCGCGCATGTCGTTGCCTTTGAGCAGGCGCACATAGGTGTCATGCACATCCTCGGCGGGTACCGGCTCGGCGCGGGCCTGCTGGTGGAGGGCGAAATACATCTGCAGCCGGCTGGTCAGGCGCTGCCAGGTCTCGAGC
>NZ_RZOT01001011.1:0-570 GCF_003999085.1 Mesorhizobium sp. M4A.F.Ca.ET.090.04.2.1 | reverse complement strand
GTCCTTCATCTGCGCCGGGAAAAGCTGGAGGTCGAAGGACAGGCCGTAGTCCTTCAGCCGCGCCACATTCTTCCGCACTGTGGGATCGATGACCTGGTCTGCCGAGGCGGCGAAGCGGAAAGCCGGCGTCTCGTGCCAGTGCAACTGCATGCGCACGCCGCGAAGCAGCTTGTATTTCATCAGCCGGTCGATCTGCGGCCGGACATCGTCGACGGTCATGTCGGCATAGCCGACGATGGCGTGCGGCCAGCCGGTTTCGTCGGCGGTCTTCTGCAGGAAGGCGACTTCCTTCTCGAAATCCTCCTTGGCCCAGTTGGTCTGGACATAGACGGTCTTTTCGACGCCAGACCCCTTCTGGTCTTCGAGGAATTCCTCGATTGGATAGTCGCGGCGGATCGGCTCGTAGGGGCCGAAGATGCGCGGCACCATCGGTCCGACCAGCCAGGGCTGGTCCTTCTGGCGCCAGATGTGGAAATGCGCGTCGATCGCCTTCTGCATCACGATACCCTTTTCCAGATGGCCTCGGCTGACGGAGCGGGCCGGGCGAGCGACAGGATGAAATCCGTGAGG
>NZ_RZOT01001010.1:0-572 GCF_003999085.1 Mesorhizobium sp. M4A.F.Ca.ET.090.04.2.1 | reverse complement strand
GCGCCGCGCGGACAGAGATTGCCCGACAGCGCGGCCATGGCGCCCTGCCCCGTCACCGGCCGACCGAGCGGCCGGATGACGTCTTGCGCATGCATCTCCTCGGGCTTCATGACGCGGTCGCCGAGCGTGCCGCCGTCGACCACCGGCGTCGTCAGGTCGAGGACACCGGAGAGTTCGGCCAGCAGCCTCGGCACGCCGCCGGCGTGATGGAAATGCTCCATATAGTGTTCGCCCGACGGCTTGAGGTCGACCAGCACCGGCACCTCGCGGCCGATCCTGTCGAACTCGGCGAGGTCGACCGGATGCCCGGCCCGGCCGGCGATCGCGGCGAGATGGATGATGCCGTTGGTCGAGCCACCGATCGACTGCATGACGACCATGGCGTTGCGGATCGATGCCGGCGTGACGATGGCGCCGGGCAGCGGCGCGCCGGAGACTGCAAGCGCGGCGGCGACGCGGCCCGAGGCTTCCGCCGAGCGGACCCGCTCGGCATGGGGCGCCGGGATGGACGCGGCGAACGGCAGCGAGAAACCCATCACCTCGGCAATGATCGCCATGGTGCTGGCGGTGCC
>NZ_RZOT01000100.1:0-12978 GCF_003999085.1 Mesorhizobium sp. M4A.F.Ca.ET.090.04.2.1 | reverse complement strand
ACCGTCTCCTTCGCCATCTACGGGCCGCTGCTTTTGACCACGCTGCACGGCATCCCGATCCCGACCAGCGGCTACATCATCGCCGCCGAATCGATTGCCTGGTCGATCCTGGCGATCCTCGTCGCCAATGCGCCGCTGGAGCGCGAAAGGCTCATTATCGTGGTGGGCGCGCTGATGATCGCGGCCGGCCTCGCCGGCTTCGCCTACACGATCCCGGCGGGCTCGATCCCGCTGATCCTGCTTTGCGCCCTGCTGCAAGGCGGCGGCTTTGGCGTCTGCTGGCCGTTCCTGACACGGGTCATCGTGGCCTCCGCCCAAAATAGCGAGCAGACCATCGCCTCCGCCGCGGTGCCGACCATGCAGCGCATCGGCTATGCGGTGGGGGCGGCGCTCGCCGGCATCATCGCCAATGCCAGCGGGTTTTCCGAAGGCCTGAACCGCGACGCGGCGGCGAACGTCGCCGGCTGGCTGTTCCTCGCTTTCGTGCCGCTCGGCATTCTCGGCTGCCTGGCGGCCATCAGGATCGCTATGCCAGCCGCGCATCCACAGGAAGCGACGGGCTGACCTGGGGAGACAATCGGAGAGCAGAAGTTCTCACAGAGACGGCAGAACGGCTCGGATGTGATGGGCGAAGGCCTCGACCGCGGGTGATCGCTCGGTGTCGGCAAAGGCGACCAGAATGCCAAGCTGGGGCAAGCGAGGCAGCGGTGCGCCCAGAATATGGAGGTCCGACGGCACCGCATCCTCGGTCATCACGCTGATTGCCAGGCCCGACCGCGCCACGGCGATCAGTCCAGCAAGGCTGTTGCTGGCATAGGATATTTTGTAGCGCAGTCCGGCGCGCGCCATGGCCTCGCAAGCCGCCTTGTGGTCGACGGCATTCGACGCCGACAACGCCAGCGGCACGATGTCGCCAAAATCGTAGAGGTCCAGCGCCGGCTTGCTGCCCACCCATACGAGCGCTTCAGTGCGCACATGCGCGTCGCTTGCGTTCGGACTGGAGACAAGCGCCAGGTCGATCTGGCGCGCGTTGAGAAGCGTCCGCAATTCGACGGTGGGCGCCGAAACGACCTTGATCTCGACATCGGGGTAAACGGTGCCGAAGCCCTTCAGGAGCGCTGGAAAGAACGCGCTTAGATAATCTTCGGGACTTCCGAAGATTATCGAACCGTGCAGGCCCTTGTCGGACAGCGCCGAGATCGCCTCGTCATGGATTTTGAGGATGCGCTCGGCATAGGCCAGGAAGCGCTCGCCGCTGCCGGTGAGCCGCACCCCGCTGCCGCTGCGATGAAACAGGCTCTGGCCGAGGGCTTCCTCGAGGCGCTGCACCTGCATTGTCACGGCCGACTGCGTACGTCCGACCTGTACCGCCACCGCACTGAGGGTTCCCGAGTGCGCCGCGCGAACGAATGTCGCCAGCAGCTTGAGATCGAGCATATCAAATCCATTGATATCAGAATCCGAGAACTATCAATTTTACTGCATCCGCGCCAGCCGCTAGATTGTTGGCGCAACGCTTGCTGGAGTTGAGAGATGTCGAAAAACTTGGAGCCTGGGTTTTGGGATTCGGCGCGCAAGCACCTGATCCGCTATGGCGGCAGCTTCGAGCCCGCCATCATCGAGCGCGCCGCTGGCTCCTTCGTCTACGATGCCGACGACAGGCCCATCCTCGACTTCACCTCCGGGCAGATGAGCGCCCTGCTCGGGCATGCTCACCCCAGGATCGTCTCGACGGTCAGCCGCCAGGTGGAAAGGGCCGCGCATCTTTTCAGCGGCATGCTGTCCCGCCCGGTGGTCGAGCTTGCCGAACGTCTCGCCGCGCTGGCGCCCGGCCTCGACAGGGTGCTGCTGCTCTCGACCGGCGCCGAGTCCAACGAAGCAGCCATCCGGATGGCCAAGCTGGTGACCGGCAAGCACGAGATCGTCGCCTTCTCGAAGAGTTGGCACGGGATGACCGGTGCTGCCGCGTCGGCGACCTACAGCGCCGGCCGCAAGGGCTATGGGCCCGCGGCGGTTGGATCTCTTGCAATTCCCGCGCCCAATAGCTTCCGGCCGCGCTTCAGGAATGCCGACGGTTCATTGGATTGGCTGACCGAGCTGAACGATGCCTTCGATCTGATCGACAGCCAGTCGACGGGGAGCCTCGCGGCCTTTGTCGCCGAACCGATCCTGTCGAGCGGCGGCATTCTGGAATTGCCGCAAGGCTATCTGGCGGCACTCCAGCAGAAATGCCGCGAGCGCGGAATGCTGCTGATCCTCGATGAAGCGCAGACCGGCATCGGCCGCACGGGAGACATGTTCGCTTTCCAAAGGGATGGCGTCACCCCGGACATCCTCACGCTGTCCAAGACCATCGGCGCCGGGCTTCCCCTATCAGCGGTGATGACGACGGCTGAAATCGAGGAAGCGGCGCACGACAAGGGCTTCCTGTTCTACACCACGCATGTCTCCGACCCGCTGCCGGCGGCTGTCGGCGTTGCGGCGCTCGATGTGGTGGAAGAGGAAAAGCTCGTCGACCGGGCACAGCGCCTCGGAGAGAAACTGTTCGAAGGGCTGTCGCGGCTGAAGCAGCGCTACGAATGCGTCGGCGACGTGCGCGGTCGCGGCCTGCTGCTCGGGGTCGAGATCGTCAAGGACGGCAAGGTTCCCGATCACCAGTTGGGCGCAACGATCGCGGCGGAAGCGTTCGGGCGCGGTCTGAGCATGAACATCGTCAAGCTTCCCGGGATGGGCGGCGTCTTCCGCATCGCCCCGCCGCTGACCATCTCCGAACAGGAACTGGATCTCGGCCTGCGGATCATTGGGGAGTCGATCGAAGCGTCGCTCGCCGCGAGTGCACCCGGCATCGCTGCGGAGTAGGGCTGGCGGCCAGGAGGCCGCTCAGACCACGATGGTTTTCAGGCGCTCTGCAATCAGCGTGGCGAGCCGCGCCGCCACCTCGTCCTTGCTCAGTTCCGGCCATTCCTCGACGCCGGTCTTGGAGACGATGCGCACCTTGTTGCGGTCGCCGCCCATGACGCCGGTGGGGCCGACACCGCTTTCATGCGAGACATCGTTGGCGACGATGAAATCGGCGCCTTTCTTCTTCAGCTTGGCCTCGGCATTGCGGATCAGATCCTGTGTCTCGGCGGCAAAACCGACGACCAGCCCGGGGCGTTTCTGATGATGGCCGACGCCGGCCAGAATATCTGGGTTTTCGACCATCTGCAGCGCCGGCGGCCCCTCGCCCGCCACCTTCTTGATTTTCTCGCCGGCCGAATTGGCGGTGCGCCAGTCGGCGACGGCCGCGACGAACACCCCAGCGTCTGCAGGAAGAAGCGCTTCAACCGCCGCTTTCATCTCGCCAGCGGTCTCGACATGCGTCGTCACGACACCGGTCGGATCGGCAATGCTGACCGGGCCGGAGACCAGCCGGACGTCGGCGCCCAGCCTCGCCAGCGCCGCCGCGATCGCATGGCCCTGCTTGCCCGACGAGCGGTTGGCGATATAGCGCACCGGATCGATCGGCTCATGCGTCGGCCCCGACGTGACGATGATCCTGCGGCCGGCCAGCGGCTTCGGCCTGCTGTCGAGCATCGCCTCGATGGCCGCCACGATCTCCAGCGGTTCGGCCATGCGGCCCTCGCCCGCCTCGTTGCTTTCAGCCATCTCGCCCTTGGCCGGCCCGGCAAAGGCAATGCCGTCCTTGGCGAGCGTCGCCCGGTTGCGGCGCGTGGCAGTGTGCGACCACATTTTCGGGTTCATCGCCGGCGCCAGCAGCACCTTCTTGTCGGTGGCGAGAAGCACCGTCGAGGCGAGATCATTGGCATGGCCGTTGGCAAGCTTCGCCATCAGATCGGCGGTCGCCGGCGCCACCACCAGCAGGTCGGCCTCGCGCGACAGCCTGATATGGCCGACATCGTGCTCGTCATTGCGGTCGAACAATTCGGTAAAGACATGGTCAGCCGAAAGCGCCCCGACCGACAGCGTGGTGACGAATTCCTGCGCGGCCGATGTCATCACTACGCGCACCGCCGCACCGCGCTCGCGCAACCGACGGATCAGGTCGAGCGCCTTGTAGGCGGCGATGCCGCCGCCGATGATGAGCAGGATGCGTTTGCCCGACAACGAGCCACGCGGCGATGGCTTGCTGGAAACAGCGACAGCCGAAGTCACCTGCTGGTTTGAACCAGCCAGGGTGCGCAGCGTGTTCTCGATCTGCTCGATGCGGTCGGCCTGCCCTGCCCGACCCTCGACCGCCGCCCGGATCATCAGCCGCGCCTGCTCTTCCATCGAGCAGCCATTCTCCGCCGCGAGCTGCCGCAGCAGGTCCTTCACATCATCGTCGAGGTTGCGGATGGTGATGCTGGCCATGTGATTGCACTCGTCACGTCGTCACGAGTGCAATGATAGCAATGCAATCAATTGTGAGCAAGCGTGACCGCAAAACGATGGCGAGTCGGTTCAGGTTTCTTGAGCCGGAGGAAGGCCTGCTAACTGCCCAGAGCCGCTCGTCGGTCGACTCGCCTCAACTACAATGTTGACGAAACCTGACCACTCGAGATGTCGTTGGGTTAGGGTAACGCGGCGACCCTCAAATTCGTGACCCTCGGTGATCACGATCCCTGTCCAAAGCTTTGGCTGTGAGTGCTCAAGCTTCATCTTGAAAGCGGCAGGCACCTCGCGGCGAGCCTCGCCTTCAATACCCATAGCCATAGTTTGGCCTCACCTCTACGATCGGCAAAGTGTCCATGCCGCCAACGTAGTCCGTTCCTGTTTGACCGACCACTCGGCAATCACAAGATTTTCCACATGATATAAACCAGCGTCAGTGCGATCACCCACAGGGCCACGCGACCGGAGCGGGTATGGCGCGCCTCGGCCTTGCCGATGGCGCGTGCCGTCGCCTCGTCGAAGCGCAGCCCGTGCTCGGCCATCAGGTCGATCTCGCGCGACAGCCGCTCGGTGCGGGCGGCGATGTCCGGCGCCTGGCGGGCCAACGCCAGCAAGGCCCTGGTGCCGTCGCGCGCATCGACCAGAAGACCGCGTGGGCCGAGATTGCCGGCGATCCAGTCGCCGACCACCGGCTCGGACGTCTTCCACATGTTGAAGGCCGGATCGAGCGTGCGGGCAACGCCTTCGACCACCACCATGGTCTTCTGCAGCAGGATCAGTTCTGGACGGGTCGCCATGTCGAACAATTCGGTGACCTCGAACAGCAGCGTCAAAAGCTTGGCCATCGAGATGGTTTCCGCCGGCTGGCCGTGGATCGGCTCGCCGATGGCGCGGATCGCCTGCGCGAAGGCCGAGACATTGTGCTGGCGCGGCACATAGCCGGCCTCGAAATGCACCTCGGCGACGCGCTGGTAATCGCGCACGATGAAGCCGTAGAGGATTTCGGCCAGGAACCGGCGCTCCTTTTTGCCTAGCCGGCCGGCAATGCCGAGATCGACGGCGACGATGGTGCCGTTAGCCTCGACGAACAGATTGCCCGGATGCATGTCGGCATGGAAGAAGCCATCGCGCAAAGTATGGCGCAGGAACGACTGGATGAGGTTGGCGGCGATCGCCCTGAGGTCGTGGCCTGCCTCCACAAGACCGGCAATGTCGTTCATCTTGACGCCGTCGACCCATTCCATGGTCAGCACGTCGCGCCCGGTCCGCTCCCAGTCGACCGAGGGCACGCGGAAGCCCGGATCGTCCTTGGTATTCTCGCCGAGCTCGGAGAGCGCCGCTGCCTCGAGCCTCAGATCCATCTCGATCTTGGTTGTCTGCGCCAGCGTCTCGGTCACTTGGACCGGCCGCAACCGGCGCGACGAGGGGATGTATTTTTCCTGCAAACGGGCGGCCAGGAAATAGCTTTCGAGGTCGTGGAAGAAGCGGCGGCGCACGCCCGGCCGGATTACCTTCACCGCCACCCGGGAGGCAATCCCATCGTTCACGGTCTCGGCACTGTGCACCTGGGCGATCGAGGCGGCCGCGACGGCGCCGTCGAAGCTGGCGTAGAGATCGCCGACCTTGCGCCCGAGCGAGGCCTCGATGGCGGCGATCGCCTCGGCCTGCGGGAACGTATGCATCTTGTCCTGCAGCAAAGCGAGGTCGAGCGCCATGTCATTGCCGACGACATCGGGCCGTGTCGCCAGGAACTGGCCGAGCTTGACGTAGGAGGGTCCGAGCCGCACCACTGCCTTGGCCAGCCGGTCGCCACGCTTGTAGGCCAGCGCGCGGCGGCGAGTGAACAGGCGGGCCAGCCGCCAGCCGAACTTCGGCAGGCCGTCGAGCTCCTCGCCCGGCAACGCCGAGACGACGCCCTCGCGGACCAGCACCCAGCCGGCCCGTGCGAGCCGAAAGGCGGCGCCGACGCTGCTCATCGCCCAGCCTGCTTCAAAGTCTCCCGCCTCAAAGCTTCCAGCCCGAATGAAGCGCGGCGATGCCGCCCGAATAGTTGCGGAAGGAGACGCGATCGAAGCCCGCGCGCGAAATCATCGCCGCGAAATTCTGCTGGTTGGGGAATTTGCGGATCGATTCGACGAGATAGGAGTAGGGTTCGCCTTCGCCAGTGACCGCCTTGCCGATCCGGGGTATGGCGTTGAACGACCAGGCCTCGTAGACCTTGTCGAGCAGCGGCATCTCGACTTCGGAGAATTCGAGGCACAGCAAGCGTCCGCCGCGCTTCAGCACCCGATAGGCTTCGCCGAGCGCCACCTCGATGCGCGGCACGTTGCGGATGCCGAAGGCGATCGTATAGGCGTCGAACGTGTTGTCGGCGAATGGCAGTTCCTCGGCATTGGCCTCGACGAAATCGGTGCTTTCGCTCAGGCCTTTCTTCTCGGCGCGCTCGCGGCCGACGTCGAGCATCGATCCGTTGATGTCGAGCACGGTGGCATGCGCGTGGCGATCGCTGGCCTCGACGATGCGGAAAGCTATGTCGCCGGTGCCGCCGGCAACGTCGAGCACCTTCCAGCCCGGTCGTTTCGGCGGATTGAGCCACGTCACCATGGCGTCCTTCCACAGCCGGTGCAGTCCGCCCGACATCAGATCGTTCATCAGGTCATAGCGATTGGCGACCTTATGGAAAACGTCGTTGACCAGGGACTGCTTATCGCCTGCCCCTACCCGCTTGAAACCATAGGAGGTTTCCATACCGCCCGCGGCCGTGGTTCTCTCAACTGACATTATTTTGATCCGTCATAAAACCGGCGGGACCATAGCCGATCGATGGTGCGGGCGCTATTGTTTAAGGCGCGGTGTTCGGCCGCGCTTCCAGGTGGCGGGCTTATCGACCTGGACCGAATCGACGGGATGATTGAATGCCTTTGAAAGCGGAACTGCACTGCCACATCGAAGGGGCAGCGGCGCCCGAGCTCGTCATCAGCCAGGCCCGCAAATACGGCAAGGACACCGCGCCCTATATCAAGGACGGCTCCTTCGTCTGGCATGACTTCACCTCTTTCCTGGCAGCCTACGATTTCTCGTCCGACCTGTTCCGCACCGAGGAGGATTATGCGCGGCTGGCCGACCATTACCTGACCAGCCTCGCCCGCGACGGCGCCATCTATTCCGAAGTCTTCACCTCACCGGACCATGCGAAGAAGGCCGGCCTGTCGCCCAAGGCCTATACCGACGCGCTTGGCGAGGGCATGGCGCGCGCCAAGGCCAAGACCGGCATCGAGGCCCGCATGATCGTCACCGGCGTGCGCCATGTCGGCGTCGAATCGATCGAGCAGGCGGCACGCTTCGCCGCGCGCTGCGACCACCCGCTGGTGACGGGCTTCGGCGTCGCCGGCGACGAGCGCATCGGCGAGTTCGAGGACTATGTCCGCGCTTTCGAGATCGCGCGCGAGGCCGGACTCGGCATCACCATCCACGCCGGCGAGCTGATGGGCTGGGAGAGCGTCCAGGCGGCGCTCGACCACATCCGGCCCTCCCGCATCGGCCATGGCGTGCGCGCCATCGAGAACCCCGACCTTGTCCGGCGCATCGCCGACGAAGGCGTGGTGCTAGAATGCTGCCCGGGTTCCAACATCGCGCTCAAGGTGTTCGACAGCTTCGCCGACCATCCGTTTCCGGAACTATTGGCGGCGGGCTGCAGGGTGACACTCAACTCCGACGATCCGCCCTATTTCTGGACTTCGCTGAAGCGCGAATACGACATCGCCACCGAGCATTTCGGGATAAAAGACAAGGCGCTTACCGCCATTACCAGGACGGCGATCGAGGCGGCCTTCGTCGACAGGAAGACCAAGGCAATATTGCTGGGCCGGCTGGACGCCAAAGGCCGGTGAATGGTGAATGGTGAATGGTGAATGGTGAATGGTGAATGGTTTGCCCGCGCGCTTCGGCGCGTCAAGGCAATCATCGAACCATCAGGACTCGCAAACCCACTCACTATTCACTATTCACTATTCGCCACTCACCACTCACCGGAGCAGCACCATGCAGGGCGTCACCGTCGTCGACCACCCGCTTGTCCAGCACAAGCTGACCATCATGCGCAAGAAGGAGACCTCGACAGCCGGCTTCCGGCGGCTGTTGCGCGAGATCTCGCTGCTTCTGGGCTATGAGGTCACGCGCAATCTCGAGCTGACGACGACCGAGATCGAGACGCCCATCGAAACGATGGAGGCGCCGACGCTCGAGGGCAAGAAACTGGTCTTCGCCTCGGTGCTGCGCGCCGGCAACGGCCTGCTCGAAGGCCTGCTCGACCTGGTTCCGGCGGCGCGCGTCGCCCATATCGGGCTTTACCGCGACCACGACACACTGGAGGCTGTCGAATATTTCTTCAAGGCGCCGAGCGATCTCGCCGACCGGCTGGTGATCGTCGTCGATCCGATGCTCGCCACCGCAAATTCGGCGATCGCGGCGATCGACAAGCTGAAGGGACGCGGCGCCACCAACATCCGCTTCCTGTGCCTGCTGGCAGCGCCCGAGGGCATCGAGCGCTTCACCAAGGCGCATCCCGACGTTCCCGTCTTCACCGCCTCCATCGATCGCCAGTTGAACGACAAGGGCTACATCATGCCCGGCCTCGGCGATGCCGGCGACCGCATGTACGGCACCAAGTAGCGCGCCGTTTACCGCCCGTTTACGCAAAGCCGCGGTTTCGGCCCACGTTATAGACGAAAACACCATGTCGGGATTAAGGATCGGCCTTCAAACAGGCCGGTCCCATGCTGCGCAAGCTTCTCATCCTTGGCGTCTTTGCCGGAACATCGGCATCGATCCCGATCCTTTATCAGTCGAACCCGCACATGCTCGACGGCCTGTTGAAACCGGCAGTCGCCTCCAAGCCAGTCACCGAGCCCCAGCCCGCCCTGAACCTTGCCTCGGTTCCCGACAAGCCGGCGACAGCACTGCCGCTCGGCCGCAAGGTCGTGGTCAGCGCCGACGCGCGCGGACACTTCACCTCCGGCTTCAAGCTCAACGGCCGCCAGATTGACGGCCTGATCGACACCGGCGCCACGCTGGTCGCCATCAACACCTCGACGGCGCGCCGCGCCGGCATCTCGCTCAACCCCTCGGATTTCATCCACGAGGTCAACACCGCCAATGGCGCCATCAAGGCCGCGGTGGTGACGGTCGAGCGCTTGCAGATCGGCAAGATCTCGGTCGAGAACGTCCAGGCGGTGGTGATCGACGACCGGGCGCTGCAGACCAACCTGATCGGCATGAGCTTCCTGCAGCGGCTGCAGAAATACCAGGTCGAGAACGGCTCGCTGCTCCTGGTCCAGTAGAGCCGCTGGACCGGACTGTCAGCGCGGCAGGACGCGCCGGATGACGGTCTTTTCCGCCGGCGGTTTCGACGCCCCGATCGTGTAGCAGGCAAGCACGGCTGCCGCCGCCGCCTCGGCATCAGCGTCGTTGCGCGCATGGACCAGCGCCAGCGGCTCGCCGGCATGCACTTCCGCGCCGACCGGCGACAGCCTGGTGATGCCGACCGCGTGATCGATCCTGTCGTCGGGCCGCGTGCGCCCGCCGCCAAGTCCGACCACGGCAAGCCCGATCTCACGCGTCGCGATGCCGCTGACGAAGCCGTTTTCGAGCGCCTTCACGGCAAGCTCCACCGGCGCCTTCGGCAAATACTTCCCAGGCTTGTCGATGAAATCGGCAGGGCCGCCAAGCGCCGCCACCATGCGCTGGAAGACGGCCGCCGCGCGGCCGCCGGCGAGCGTCTCGGTGGCGCGTCGGATGCCGTCCTGGTTCGACGCGGCCAGCCCGGCCGATTGCAGCATGTCGGCGGCGAGCGCCAACGTCACATCCTCCAGCCGCCGATCTCGCAGGCGCCCGGTGAGGAAGTCGACGGCGTTGCGCACCTCGACGGCGTTGCCGGCAGCCGACGCCAGCGGTTCGTTCATACCGGTAACCAGCGCCGAAGTCTTCAGACCCGCGCCGTTGGCGACCCCGACCAGGCTGCTGGCAAGTGCTGTTGCATCACGCGACTTCTCCATAAAGGCGCCATTGCCAACCTTGACGTCGAGTACAAGCGATCCGAGCCCGGCGGCGAGCTTCTTCGACAGGATCGAGGCGGTGATCAGCGGTACCGATTCCACCGTGCCCGTCACGTCGCGGATCGCGTAGAAGCGACGGTCGGCGGGCGCCAGGTCGGCGGTCTGGCCAATTATGGCGCAGCCGGTTTCGAGCACCGTCTTGCGCAAGCGCGCCACGTCCGGTTGGCTGATGTAGCCGGGGATCGCATCCATCTTGTCCAGCGTGCCGCCGGTATGGCCAAGGCCACGGCCGGAGATCATCGGCACATAGGCGCCGCAGGCGGCGACGATCGGCGCCAGCATCAGCGAGACATTGTCGCCGACACCGCCCGTCGAATGCTTGTCGGTGACCGGGCCCGGCAGATCGGACCAGTCGAGCACGCCGCCGGAATCGCGCATGGCGATGGTCAATGCCACCGCCTCCTCGCGGCTCATGCCGTTGAAGAACACCGCCATGGCGAAAGCGCCGACCTGGCCTTCCGTGACGGTGCCGGCGCTCAGCCCTTCGATGAAAGCCGCGATCTCCGGCGCCGACAGCCTGTGGCCATCGCGCTTGCGGCGGATAATTTCCTGCGGCAGCATCAGCTCTCTGGCAACCCGTCGCGGAACAGGCGCTCGAGGATCGTCGCCAGCCGCGCGCCGCCGATGGGCGCCATGTCCTTGGTCTCCTGGTGCGAAAGCTCCGCTCCGGTCATCCCGGCAGCGAGGTTGGTGATGACCGAACAGGCGGCGACGCGCAAGCCCAGGAAGCGGGCGAGAATGACCTCCGGCACCGTCGACATGCCGACGGCGTTGGCGCCCATGATGCGCGCCATGCGGATCTCGGCCGGCGTCTCGAAGCACGGGCCGGAGAACCACATATAGACGCCCTTATGGAGCGTGGTGCCGGTCGCCTTGGCCGCCTTCTCGATCGCCTTGCGCAGGCCCGCATCATAGGCCTCGGTGAGGCCGACGAAGCGGCGGTCGCTGGGCTCGCCGATCAGCGGGTTGGAGCCCGAGAAATTGATGTGGTCGGTAACCTGCATCACCGAGCCCGGCCCCATTTCCGGATCGACCGAGCCGGCGGCATTGGTGAGGATGAGCTGCGAAATGCCGATGCCGGCCAGCACCTCGAGCGCCGGACGCATCGCCCCAGCGTTGCCGTGCTCGTAATAGTGCGCGCGGCCGGACAGCATCAGCACCGGGGAGCCGGCGAAATACCCCGCCACAACCTCGCCCGCGTGGCCGCTGACGCCGCTTCTTGGGAAGCCCGGCAGTTCGGCATAGGAAATGCGCCTGGCATCCTCGACCTTGCTGACGAGGCCGCCCAGGCCCGAACCCAGCACCAGCGCGACCGCGGGCGCCAGCCCGTCCAGCCTTTCGACGAGATGATCGAGCGCCTTTTCCATCATTTCAGTATGTCGCCCCTGAAGCCGTAAGGCAGCATGTCGCCCATGGTCACGGTCTCGACCACGCCGCCATTGTCGCACAGATAGAGTTTCGTCTCCGGCCGGCAGAACTCCGCCAGACGCTGCCGGCAGCCACCGCAGGGCGAGCATTTGGCCATGCGCTCGGCAATGACCGCGATCTCGGTGATCTTGCCGCCGCCGCCCATGATGTAGTGGCCAAGCGCGGTGGTTTCGGCGCACCAGCCCTCGGGATAGGAGGCCACCTCGATGTTGGCGCCGGCAAAGACGCGCCCATCCTCGGTGCGCAATGCCGCGCCCACCGGAAATTTCGAATAGGGCGCATAGGCCTTGGCCATCGCAGCCTTGGCCGCCTCGAACAGATCATGCGACATTCAGTTGTTCTCTCCCACGATCTTGTCCAAAAGCCGGTTCGCTTCCGCGTTTGCCTCAGCGTTCCTTGACATAGGGCACGCCGCCGGCGCGCGGCGGGATCGCCTTGCCGATGAAGCCGGCAAGCAGGATCACGGTGAGCACATAGGGCAGCGCCTGCATGAACTGCACCGGCACCTTGCCGATGATTGGCAACGGCGTGCCTTGCAGGCGGATCGACAGCGCGTCGAGGAAGCCGAACAAAAGGCAGGCGAACATGGCGTTGACCGGCTTCCATTTGGCGAAGATGAGTGCCGCCAGCGCGATGTAGCCCTTGCCGGCGGTCATGTCCTTCACGAAGCCGCCATTCTGCACCATCGACAGATAGGCGCCGGCAACCCCGGTTAGGATGCCGGTGCAGATCAGGGCCCGGTAGCGCAGCCAGGCGACCGAGATGCCGGCCGTGTCGACGGCGGCTGGGTTTTCGCCGACGGCGCGCAGCCTGAGGCCGAAGCGGGTGCGGTAGAGCACCCACCAGGCGAACGGCACCATCAGGAAGGCGAAATAGACCAGTATCGAGTGGCCGGAGATCAGCTCCGAATAGATCGGTCCGATGATCGGCACGTCGCGGACCGCGTCTGCGCCGGGCCAGATGATCGCCTCGCCGGATACGATCTGGTTGCCGCGATGGGTGATGGAGGCGAAGCCGTGCACCATGGCGAAGGCGACCGAGATCAGGATGGCCGTGCCGAGGC
>NZ_RZOT01001009.1:0-573 GCF_003999085.1 Mesorhizobium sp. M4A.F.Ca.ET.090.04.2.1 | reverse complement strand
CCCAACTCCCTTACTTCCCTATTCCCCTACTCCCTTAGCAAGGTGGAGCCGCTGGCACTACGGCGGTGTAGAGATCAACTGAAAGGACTACCATGGCCAAGGAAGCCGCTCGTGTTCGCCGTCGCGAACGCAAGAACATCTCGTCGGGCGTTGCCCACGTCAATTCGACCTTCAACAACACGATGATCACCATCACCGACGCGCAGGGCAATTCTATCGCCTGGTCGTCGGCCGGCGCCCAGGGCTTCAAGGGTTCGCGTAAGTCGACCCCGTTCGCCGCCCAGATGGCCGCCGAGGATGTCGCCAAGAAGGCGCAGGAACACGGCATGCGCATGCTCGAGGTCGAGGTCTGCGGACCTGGCTCCGGTCGTGAATCGGCGCTGCGCGCGCTGCAGGCCGCCGGCTTCACCATCACCTCGATCCGTGATGTGACGCCGATCCCGCACAATGGCTGCCGCCCGCGCAAGAAGCGCCGCGTCTAAGGAACTATCGAACGCCGCGCGAACGCCAAAAAGTGTTCCTCCGCGGCATTCCAGGTCGCCCGCCACGATTGGATGGTGGCGGGGCAACGGA
>NZ_RZOT01001008.1:0-573 GCF_003999085.1 Mesorhizobium sp. M4A.F.Ca.ET.090.04.2.1 | reverse complement strand
ACTACCTCCTTTTCAATGCTGATCTAATAAAACCCCTGAGACGCGGTGCTGTTCCGATAAAAATGGTTCCGGTCTGATACGCCTTGGTGCGAAGTTCGCCCGGCAGGCGCTGGGTTGGGAGGCTGCACGCCAGAACTGCCGAGCCTTGATGAAGGCTCTCGAATAGATCCAAGCCTATCTACGACACTCGCTTTTGTTGGCCACAGCCATTCCCTGCTTGAGGCTGGCGAGCATTGATGGTGCTCAGGCTGCCTCGCAAGCCATCGCGGGGTGCCGCCTACGATTTCACGGCAGTCATCTCCCGCTCCATTTCCACCTCGGCCTCCAGGCTCGCGGTGTCGCGGAAGATCGAGGCGACGGCCAGCGTGCGGCCGTCGCGCTTGAAGCGCAGCAGGCAGTCCCTGGCACCGATGTCGCCATCGACCGCGATCTCGTCCCACTTTTCGGCATGGCCGACATAGTTGATGGGAACATCGTAATGCTGGCTCCAGAAGAACGGCACCGCTTCGAATTTCTCGCGCCGGCCGAGCATGTTGAGCGCCGCGGTTCGCCCCTGCCGCTCGGCAACCACCC
>NZ_RZOT01001007.1:0-574 GCF_003999085.1 Mesorhizobium sp. M4A.F.Ca.ET.090.04.2.1 | reverse complement strand
GCCCAGTACCTGGGACATGGCAGCGGCCAGATCCGGCTCCTTGCCTTGCAATGCGGAAGCGAACTCCCCGAAGAGCGTGGAGCCGATGCCGACAATGACGGCGAGCACCATCACCTTGATGCCTGACGAGATAACATGGCCGAGCACGCGTTCGGCCAGGAACGCTGAACGGTTCCAAAGTGCGAATGGAACCAAAACAAAACCTGCCAGCGTGGTGAGCTTGAACTCAAGGATAGTGATGAAAAGCTGGATGGAAAGGATGAAGAAGGCGATGATGACCAGGAACCAGGCCATCAGCAGCACGAAGATGGTCAGTGCGTTGCCGAAGATTTCCGGGAAGCCCAGGAGCTGACTGGCTTGGTCAAGCATTGGCCAAGCACCTTCGAAACCGGTCGCGGCAATGCGGCCCGGGCGCAGGAGATTGTCTGCCGACAGATTGCCGGCCGACGCATTAATCCCGAGACCGGCAAAAGAACGATAAATGATATCGGCGAGGTTCTTGAAATTGTTCAGGATGAAGGCGAAGACGCCAACATAGAGCACCTTGCGGACAAGCCGGCCGAGAACGCTGGTC
>NZ_RZOT01001006.1:0-579 GCF_003999085.1 Mesorhizobium sp. M4A.F.Ca.ET.090.04.2.1 | reverse complement strand
GTTCCAGATCGGCTCGAGGAAGGCATTGGCGAAGCGGAAATAGAGCAGGTTCTGGATCGCTTCCTTGCCGAGATAGTGGTCGATGCGGAAGATCGACTGCTCGTCGAACACCAGGTGCAGCACCCGGTTCAGCCAGCGCGCCGACTGCAGGTCGTGACCGAATGGCTTTTCCACCATCAGCCGCGCGCCACGCGCGGTGCCGGACTGCTCCAGCCCCTGGACCACGGTTTCGAACATGGTCGGCGGCACCGCCATGTAGTGCAGCGGGCGCTGGGCGGAGCCGAGCGCCGTCTTCAGCTTCTCGAACGTCGCGGCGTCGCGGTAGTCGCCGCTGACATAGCGCAGCAGCGAGGCGAGCTTGGCGAACACCGTCTCGTCTATACCGCCCAGCGCATTGACGATGCCGTCGTGGGCGCGCGCCTGCAGTTTGCCGATGTCCCAGGGGTCGAAGGCGACACCGATCACCGGCTCGGTGAGCGTCCCCTTGGCGACCATCTGGTAGAGGGCCGGAAATATCTTCTTGTGGGCAAGGTCGCCGGTCGCCCCGAAGAGCACCAGCGTGTCGGACCGTTCCTGACT
>NZ_RZOT01001005.1:0-583 GCF_003999085.1 Mesorhizobium sp. M4A.F.Ca.ET.090.04.2.1 | reverse complement strand
CTGATGCACAAGGCCAACCGCTATGGTCTGGCCAGCCTCTGCAACCTCGACCAGCTGCCGCCGAAAGGCGCGATCCTGATCGCCGCGCCGCTCAAGATCGAGCACGGCACCGGCAGCCCGATCCGCGCCTTGGCGCTGGTGCCGGGCAAATAGGGCGAGGTGGCGGTCTTCGGGAGAAGATCATGCTCGCAGGCAATGTCGTGATGATGAAGTCGAGGCAGCCGTCCTGGAGCGTCAGCGCTCTACGGCGCCCCCCTCTGTCCTGCCGGACGGCAGTTTCGGCGCCCCGCTCAACCCTGCACCGTGGACAATTGGCGAAAGCCGTGATGGCGGCCAATCTCCCCCCTTGTGGGGGAGATGCCCGGCAGGGCAGAGGGGGGCGCGAAGGAACGCGGCTTTGCGCGATTGACCTTCAACTGCCAGCACCCGGGAGCACCCCTCAATGAACGCCCCCGATCACATCATCGTCGGCAGCGGCATCAACGCTCTCGTCTGCGCGGCGATGCTGGGCGGCAAGGGGGCGAAGGTGCTCGTGCTCGAGCGCAACGACCGCATCGGCGGTTGCATGCGCACCGAGGAGATC
>NZ_RZOT01001004.1:0-585 GCF_003999085.1 Mesorhizobium sp. M4A.F.Ca.ET.090.04.2.1 | reverse complement strand
CCAGGAGACCGCCGATCAGCTGGCCGCACGCGCCAGTGAGATCGCCGGCACCTTCGACGCGGCGGACCAGAAGCTGGTTGCACGTGCGGTTGAAACGGCGCAGTCGCTGGCAGCCCGCGCCGGCGACATCCTGCGCAATTTCGAGGGCGCCGACGAACGGCTGAGCATGCGCATCGGCGAGTCGGCCGAAGCGCTTGCCGCACGCGCCTCGGATCTCGGCCGCATCTTCGATGCCGCCGACCAGCATCTGATCTCGCGCATCGCCGAAGGTTCGGAAGCCTTGTCGTCGCGTGCATCGGAGATCGCCCGCATCTTCGACGATGCGGATCAGCGTCTGGTCGCCCGCATCGCCGACAGCACCACCACCATCGGCGGCCACGCCGAGACCATCGTCGGGGCTTTCGCCAGCACCGAGCAGCGGGTCGCCGACCGCGCGCGCCAGACCGGCCAGGAATTGGCCGTCCATGCCCGCGAGATCGAGCAGGCGCTGGCCGGTGCCGACGAGCGACTGGCGTCCAATGCAGCGGCAGCCGCGGCCCGGATCGAAGAGCAGGTCTCCGGCGTCGAAAATCGTCTCGCCTACAC
>NZ_RZOT01001003.1:0-589 GCF_003999085.1 Mesorhizobium sp. M4A.F.Ca.ET.090.04.2.1 | reverse complement strand
CGAGCCGGTCGCGTCCATCGAAGGACTTCAGCCGCGCCGCCACGTCCTCGACCATTGCGGCGAAGGTCTTGCGCGTCACCGTGCGGCCGCCGAAGCGCTCGGCCAGCGAAACGACGCCGACGGGCAACGATGTCCAGGAGACGATGTGGTTGGCGAGCCGCGGCGAGCGATGGCCGGTAAGGTCGATCAGCGCAATCTCGGAGGAGCCGCCGCCGATATCGAACAGCACCACGCCCTGCGTGTCACGCTCGACCAGCGAGCCGCAGCCCGATACCGCCAGCCTGGCCTCGGTCTGGCGGTCGATGATCTCCAGCTTCAGCCCCGACTCGCGCTCGACACGATCGAGGAACTCGACACCGTTTTCGGCCGCGCGGCAGGCTTCCGTCGCGATCAGCCGCGCCTTCCTGATCTTGCGGTTGCGCAATTTCTCGCCGCACACCTTGAGCGCCTCGACGGCGCGGTCCATCGCCGCCTGACCAAGCCGACCGGTTGCGGTCAGCCCCTCGCCCAGCCTGACGATGCGCGAGAAAGCGTCGATGACGCGGAATTGGCCATGACGTCCAGGCACCGCGACCAGCAACCGGCAATT
>NZ_RZOT01001002.1:0-590 GCF_003999085.1 Mesorhizobium sp. M4A.F.Ca.ET.090.04.2.1 | reverse complement strand
CTTTATGCCCGCCACAAGGCCTTCTGCCAGAAGCACGGCATCACCTACCCGCTCCACTCCTGGGCGATCCGGGGCGGCCGTGGCGACTTCGGCTGGCTGAAGAAGCCGGAGTCCGCTTTTGAATTCCTGGGAGACTTGCAGGGGATGCTGCTTGGGCTGCCCGTGATCGGCATCGCCGCGGTCATCGACCGACCGGGCTATGTTGCCCGCTACCGCGACCGGTACCGGGACCAGCTCTGGTTCATGTGCAAGACCGCCTACTGCATCCTGATCGAGCGCGCCGCCAAATATGCCCGCAGCCAGGACCGCAAGCTGCGCGTGTTCTTCGAGCGCGCCGGCAAAGCCGAGGACCGCGACCTGGTGGCCTACACGCGGATCCTGAAGACGCAGGGGATGCCGTTCGACGGCGCCAACTCCGCCAGCTACGGGTCGTTAACTGCCGAGGAGTTCAGGGACATCGTGCGCGGGGAGCCCCGCGGCAGAACCAAAGCCACGCCGATGTTGCAGATCGCCGATCTCTACCTCTATCCGATGGCCAAGGGCGGCTATGACCCGTCCTACCGGCCCTACAGGGCCCTGATGGACCACAA
>NZ_RZOT01001001.1:0-594 GCF_003999085.1 Mesorhizobium sp. M4A.F.Ca.ET.090.04.2.1 | reverse complement strand
GGACCTCAACTACAACGCAATGGTCAGCCAGCGCGGCGTCATCAACCTCTACCACTCCGACGCCCAGCGCGATGCCTATGCGCGGCGCGGCAACACCATGCGCATCAACGGCATCGACGCCGAACTGCTCGACCTCGCGGCGGTCAAGAAGATGATGCCGTTCCTGAACTTCGACAATGCGCGCTTTCCCGTGCAGGGCGGGCTGCTGCAGCGGCGCGGCGGCACGGCCCGGCACGACGCCGTCGTGTGGGGCTACGCGCATGCGGCCAGCGAACTCGGCGTCGACATCATCCAGAACTGCGAGGTCACCGGCTTCACGCGCGATGCCAACGGCAAGGTGACCGGCGTCGAGACCTCGCGCGGACGCATCGGCGCCGGCAAGGTCGGCATGGCGGTCGCCGGCTCCACATCGCGCGTCGCGGCGATGGCGGGCCTGCGCCTGCCGATCGAAAGCCATGTGCTGCAGGCCTTCGTCTCGGAAGCGATCAAGCCGCTGCTGCCCAATGTCATGACCTTCGGCGCCGGCCACTTCTATGTCAGCCAGTCGGACAAGGGCGGCCTGGTCTTCGGCGGCGACATCGACGGCTACAATTC
>NZ_RZOT01001000.1:0-608 GCF_003999085.1 Mesorhizobium sp. M4A.F.Ca.ET.090.04.2.1 | reverse complement strand
ACGTCAGGCGTATTCTCCAGCGGCTTTTCGCTGACGGTGGCGCCATCGATCCCAAAAATCCGCATGAGGTAGGCGGCCTGCCCGCCGAACTCGGTCTCCTGGCCGGAGGGAAAGCGCACCACTTGCGCGTTGAGTTCGAGCTGCTTGAAGGTCAGCTCTTCCGGCTCCAGCGGCCCGCCGGCCAGCCAGCCGGCATCGACGGCCTCGTCGAGTTGCGGCGTCCAGCGCCCGGCAACGCCGACGCAGCCGCCATCGGCATCCGGCGCGACACTGTAGACAGCGTTGAAATTGAACGGCAGCCGCGAGGCCAGCACCTTGCCGTTCTTCCTGAAGCTGTAGGCAAGACGGTAGATGAAACGCACTTCGCCGCAACCCTGGTCGCCGCTCAAGGCGGCGAAATCGCGCCGGTCGAGCCGGTTGACAACGCCGACCAGCCGAAAGCGCGCCGCTTCCGTCTTCAGCCAGCGCATGTCCATGATGCGGCCGACATTGCCGTCGGTAACCTCGTAGAGCGGTCGCCCTCCGGCCTTCATTTCGGCGCGCAGCGCGGCGACGTCGGCAGCGACCGTCTCGACGATGGCATGATAGGCCGGCGCCTTGTCGTAGAG